>JAZKIE010000445.1:0-2866 GCA_040385025.1 Pseudomonadota bacterium
TAGGTGCGATTTTCCAGGACCCGCTGACCTCGCTGAACCCGCTGTACAGCGTGGGTCGGCAACTGATTGAAACCATCCAGGCACATTTGCCGGTGAGTCATGCCGAGGCGCGCCAGCGTGCGATCTCGCTGCTGCAGGACACCGGCATTCCGGCCGCCGAGCAGCGTATTGAACATTTCCCGCACCAGTTCTCCGGCGGCATGCGCCAGCGTGTGGTGATTGCCCTGGCGCTGGCTGCCGAGCCCAAGCTGATCGTCGCCGACGAGCCAACCACCGCGCTTGACGTGTCGATCCAGGCGCAGATCATCATGCTGCTCAAGAACATCTGCAAAAAACGCGGCGCTGCCGTGATGCTGATCACCCATGACATGGGCGTGATTGCCGAAACCTGCGACCGCGTGGCCGTGCTGTATGCGGGGCGCATTGCCGAGATCGGCCCGGTGCATGAGGTCATCAACCACCCTGCGCACCCCTATACCGAAGGCCTGATGGCGGCCATTCCCGACATCACGCTGGACCGCGAGCGGCTGAACCAGATCGACGGCGCCATGCCGCGCCTGAATGCCATCCCGCAAGGCTGCGCCTTCAACCCGCGCTGCCCCAAGGTGTTCGACCATTGCCGCCGGGAGCGGCCCGACCTGTTGTCGGCCGGCGCCACGCGCGCTGCCTGCTGGCTGCATGATGTGCCGGTGGGGGTGAGCGCATGAGCACCGTTGCACCACTGGTTCAGGCGCATGACCTGGCCAAGACCTTTGACGTGTCACCGCCCTGGCTGAACCGGGTGATCGAGGGCAAGCCGCGGGTGATGCTCAATGCCGTCGATGGCGTGAGTTTCGAGATTGAAAAAGGCAAAACCCTGGCGCTGGTCGGCGAGTCCGGCTGCGGCAAAAGCACGGTGGCCAAACTGCTGGTGGGGCTTTATCACCCGACCCGTGGTGGCCTGACCTTCGACGGCCAGGACGCCCATGCGGCCTTCAAGACGCCGCAAGGCCGGCAGTTGCGCAGCCGCATCCAGATGATCTTCCAGGATCCGTATGCCAGCCTGAACCCGCGCTGGATTGTCGAGGACATCGTCGGTGAGCCGCTGCGCGAGCATGGTCTGATCACCGACGACGCCGAGCTCAAAGCCAAGGTGGGTGAGCTGCTCAAGTCAGTCGGGCTGTCGCCGCTGGATGGGCCCAAGTACCCGCACCAGTTCTCGGGCGGGCAGCGCCAGCGCATCTCGATTGCGCGCGCGCTTGCGACCGAGCCCGAGTTTCTGGTGTGCGACGAGCCGACCTCCGCGCTTGACGTGAGTGTGCAGGCGCAGGTGCTCAACATCATGAAGGACCTGCAGCGCGAACGCGGTCTGACCTATCTGTTCATCTCGCACAACCTCGCGGTGGTGCGCCATGTCAGCGACCAGGTCGGTGTGATGTACCTGGGCCGGCTGGTCGAACTGGCCGACAAGCAGACGCTGTTTGCGGCGCCGCGCCACCCCTACACGCGCATGCTGCTGGACGCGATTCCGAAGATGCACGACACCGGCCGCTCACGCACGCCGGTGCAGGGCGAGGTACCCAACCCCTTGAACCCGCCGACCGGTTGCACCTTTCACCCGCGCTGTCCGCATGTCAACGACCGCTGCCGCGCCGAGCGGCCGCAACTGTTGAGCATCCAGGGCATCAAGATCGCCTGCCACGCGGTGGAAGAGGGCAGGATTTAGTTGCTATTGTTTTTATAGCTGCTGGCGCTTTCTGGACAAGGGCCAGAAGCCGATTCGATGAAAAAAATTCAGCGGTAGGGGTTGGTGATGCCCAAGCCGGCCAGAATCTCGACCTCGCGCGCCTCCATGGCCTCGGCATCGGCCTCACCGGTTTCATGGTCCCAGCCCTGCGCATGCAGCGCGCCATGCACCAGCAAGTGGGCGTAATGGTCCTTCAGGGTCTTGCGGTTCTCGCGCGCCTCTTTGGCAACTACCGGTGCGCACAGCACCAGATCGGCAGTGACCAGCGGCGCCTGCGTGTAGTCAAAAGTCAGCACATTGGTCGCGTAGTTTTTTTGCCGGTAGCCCCGGTTCAGGGCCTGGCCTTCTTCGGCATCCACAATGCGCACCGTGATCTCGGCGTCGCTGTCCAGCGCATGGCGCAGCCAGCGCGCCACGCTGTGGCGCGGCAGGGCGGCGCGATGCCGTTTGGCTTCCTTGATGTCGCCGAACTGCAGCGACAGGCTCAGTTGTTTAAGCGCCATGCTTAGGAGCCATTGCGGCTTTTGGTCCGGCTCGGCCGCGCCACCGGCACCACCACCTCGGCATCGTCGCCGCGCGGCGTTTTCGGGGTGTAGCCGTCGTAGGCGTCCACAATGCGCGCCACCAGCGGATGCCGCACCACGTCGGCGCTGGTCAGGCGTGTGATCGCGATGCCCTTGACACGTTTGAGTACACGTTCGGCGTCAATCAGGCCGCTGAGCTGGGTGCGCGGCAAATCGACCTGGCTGACGTCGCCGGTGATCACGGCCTTGGCGCCGAAACCGATACGCGTCAAAAACATCTTCATCTGTTCGGGTGTGGTGTTCTGGGCTTCATCGAGGATCACAAACGCGTGGTTCAGCGTGCGGCCGCGCATGAAGGCCAGCGGCGCGATCTCGATCTGCTGGCGCTCAAAAGCCTTTTGCACGCGTTCGAAACCCATGAGTTCGTACAGCGCGTCGTACAGCGGCCGCAGGTAGGGGTCGACCTTCTGGTTCAGGTCACCCGGAAGAAAACCCAGACGCTCGCCGGCTTCCACAGCCGGGCGCGTCAGCACGATACGCTGCACCGCGCTGCGCTCCAGCGCATCGACCGCGCAGGCCACCGCCAGGTAGGTCTTGCCGGTGCCGGCCGGGCCGA
>JAZKIE010000446.1:0-7561 GCA_040385025.1 Pseudomonadota bacterium
ACTTTTTGCCCGTCTTCGGTTTTCAGGTCGGCCGTCAGCACCTTCACGCCTTCATGCAGCTCCGCGTAGGCGGCGGGGTTGTACAAACCCATGGGGTCGCCTGCGGGCGGCTCCAGCTTGAGGCAGGTCGCGCCCATGCGGCGGCAGCGCATCAACGCGGCCGGGCCGGGCAAATTGAGCGCCAGGCTCAGGATGCGCACGCCCTGCAGCGGCTGGAAAGAAGGGTGGGGGGAAGGCATGGGGCAAAGTCTCCTGCGTTCGGCGGGCAAGGGCGCACCGCCATGGTTTTAAGCGACCTTACCAGAGTCGCCGGCGCCCACTGCGCCTGCTGCGGTTCAAACTGGTCTGATTTGAAACGGATCAAATTTTTCAATAAATTTATGTTTTACAGTAATTAATTATTGTTTTACAGAAAATATTTCGGCATACTGGCCGCCTCAACACAAGGGGTGCCTGATGAAAACCAGATTGACTGCCACCACGCTCTCCGCACCGGAAGTGCAGCGCCTGAACAGCGCTTTCGCCTGGGTGTGCGCCTTGCTGTCTGTGGCCTTGCCGCTGGCGGTGTTTTACCAACTGGTGACCACGCCGACCGCAGGTTTGCTGCTGCGCGCCGGTGTCAGTCTGTCGGCGGTGCAGGTCGCGATGCTGGACGTGGAACTGTGGCAGCGCTTGCTGGCGGTGGGCCTGGGCATGGTGCCGGTGTGTTGCGCGTCTTACGGCCTGGTCTGCGCCATGCGCTGTTTTTCGGGCTTCTCGCAGGCCGAGTATTTCAGCCTGCGCACCGTGCGTTACCTGCGCGGTTTTGCCGCCGGTATTTTTGCGTCGGTGGTTGCGGGATTTTTTGTCGCCATGGCCATCAGTGTGGTGCTGACACTGGGCGCACCTGCCGGCCAGCGTGCGCTGGCCGTGGGCCTGGGCAGCAACGAGCTGATCACGCTGCTGTTTGCCGGCATGGTCTGGCAAATTGCGGCCGTGATGGCCAAGGCCGTGGCGCTTGCTGAAGAGAACGCGCAGTTTGTCTAGTTAATCGCGCGCTGTGTCCATCGTCGTCAAACTCGATGTGATGCTGTCTCAGCGCAAGGCCAGGTCCAAGGATCTGGCGGCGTATGTCGGCATCACGGAAGCAAATCTGTCGCTGCTCAAGCAGGGCAAGGTCAAGGGCGTGCGTTTTGACACCCTGATGAAGATCTGCGAGTTTCTCGATTGCCAGCCGGGGGATTTGCTGGTGCATGAAGGTGAGGGCGGCGTCCAGCCCTGACAGCCGCCCCGGCTTGCGGCTCAGCTCCCGAAATCGAGCGGCAGGCCAACGTAGTTTTCGGCAACGGAGCGCGCACCGGCTTCTGAATGCACGATGTAGTCCAGCTCGGCATCCTGCAACTTCTGACCGATGGGGCCGTTCTCCGGGAAGTTGTGCATCAGGCTGGTGAACCACCACGAAAAGCGCTCGGCGCGCCAGACGCGCCTGAGGCAGCGTTCGGAGTAGCTGTCGATGCCGACGTCGCTTTTTTCGGCATAGAACTCGATCAGCGCGCTGGACAGGTATTTCACATCGCTGGCGGCCAGGTTCAGCCCCTTGGCGCCGGTGGGCGGCACGATGTGTGCGGCGTCTCCTGCCAGGAACATGCGCCCGAAACGCATGGGCTCGGCGACAAAACTGCGCAAGGGCGCCACGCTTTTCTCGATGGACGGGCCGGTGACGAGGTGCTCACGGCCGCCCGCGTCCAGGCGCAGGCGCAGCTCGTTCCAGAAGGCGTCGTCCGACCAGGCTTCGACCTTGTCGGTCAACGGCACCTGCAGGTAGTAGCGGCTGCGTGTGCTGCTGCGCTGCGAGCACAGCGCAAAACCGCGTGTGCTGTTGACGTAGATCAGTTCATGGTGCACCGGCGGTGTGTCGGCGAGCACGCCCAGCCAGCCAAAGGGGTAGACCTTTTCGTACTCGGTGATGGATCCTTCGGGCACGCTGGCGCGGCACACACCATGAAAGCCGTCGCAGCCCGCGATGAAGTCGCATTCGATCTCATGCGTCTGGCCGTCTTTTTCGTAAGTCACGCGAGGCTTCTTCGTGTCGAAGTCGTGCACTGACACGTTGCCGGCTTCGTAAATGGTCGTCAGGCCCGCCGCTTTGCGCGCATCCATCAGGTCGCGGGTGACCTCGGTCTGGCCGTACACCATGACGTTCTTGCCGCCGGTCAGGCCATTCAGGTCGATGCGGTGGCGCTCGCCCTTGAACAACATGTCGAAACCGCCGTGCACCAGACCCTCCTGGTGCATGCGTTGGCCGACACCGGCTTCGTCCAGCAGGTCGATGCTGACCTGTTCCAGCACGCCGGCGCGAATCCGGCCCAGCACGTAGTCGCCGCTCTGGCGCTCGACGATGACGGCGTCGATGCCGGCCTTGTGCAGCAACTGGCCGAGCAGCAGGCCGGAAGGGCCTGCGCCGATGATGGCTACCTGGGTGCGCATGTTTGTCTCCATGAGATGGTCTTGCCTTGCAAGGGTATGCGCTGCAGTCTGCGGATGACAGGCGGCGCTGCGGGGCTTGCACGATGTCCGGCTCATTTGTGCGATGATCGCGCAATGAGGGGCGGTTCAACACTTTCAGCACGGAGGCTGGCCATGTCCGACGTTTTACAAACTCTCAAACCGATTGCCAGGGCTGACCTGATTGAGGGCATGGCCAAGGGCATGGCGGTGCTGGAAAGTTTTGACACACAGCGCCAGCGGCTCAACGCCACGCTGGCGGCCGAGCGTGCCGGCATCACGCGTGCTGCTGCCCGGCGTCATTTGCTGACGCTGGCTCACCTGGGTTACCTGGAAACCGACGGCAGCTATTACTGGCTGGCACCCAAGGTGCTGCGGTTTTCGGGCAGCTACCTGGCCTCGGCGCGCCTGCCGCGTGCGGTGCAGCCAACACTGAACCGCCTGGCGGCGCAAACCCAGGAGTCGTTCTCAGCCGGCGTGCTCGATGGTGACGAGGTGGTTGTCATCGGGCGCAGTGGCTATGAATGGAAAGATGGTTCTGCCGGTGCCGTGCGTATTCTTGCCTATGGCCTGCATCTGGGAGCGCGCTTGCCGGCGCATGCCACTTCGACCGGGCGTGTCCTGCTGGCCGCCAAACCCAAGGCCGGCTTGTCGCAGTGGCTCAAGGGCCGTGCCTTGCCGCGCCTGACAACACGCACTCTCACCGACATCAAACAGTTTCGCGCGGTGATTGATCAGGTGCGCACAGACGACTGGTGCCTGGCGGCGGAAGAACATGAGCTCGGCGTGCATGCGCTGGCGGTGCCATTGCGCAACATGCAGGGCAAAACGGTGGCCGCGCTCAATGTGGTGGCTTCGCCGCAGCGCCTGACGGTGCAGGCGATGCAGCGCGATCTGCTTCCATTGCTGTTTGATGCGGCCAGGGAACTGCGACCGCTGATGTAGTGTTCCCGCCTTTACGGTGGCAGGGGCAAGGTGAAGTAAAAAGTCGCGCCCTGATCGGGCGCGGCTGCGGCCCAGATGCGCCCGCCATGGCGGGCGATCACCCGGCTCACCGTGGCCAGGCCGATGCCGGTGCCGGCGAACTCGGTGGTGCCGTGCAGCCGCTCGAAGGTGCCAAAAAGTTTGGCTGCATAGGCCATGTCGAAGCCGGCGCCGTTGTCGCGCACAAAAAAGGCTGCCTGCTCGGCAGACCAGCCCACCTCTATCTCGGTGTGCGCGCGTCGCTCGCTGAACTTCCAGGCATTGCCCAGCAGGTTCTCCATGACCGAACGCAACAGCCGCATGTCGCCGTGCACCGCCAGTCCCGGTGCGACGACGGCATGAACCTGTCGGGTGGGTGCATGGGTCCGCAGGCTGTCGAGCACTTCACGGGAAATCGCGCTCAGGTCCACCGGCTGATAGCGCAGTTCCAGGCGGGTGACATGCGCGAGCGAGAGCAAACCTTCGATCAACTGGCCCATCTGGCCGACGCTGGACTGGATGCGCGTCAGGTAGTGCTGGGTCCTCGCGTTCTGCGAGGCGCCCAGTTCCTTGGACAGCAAGCGGCTGAAACCATCGATGGTGTTCAACGGGGAGCGCAGGTCGTGCGATACCGAATAGGAAAATGCTTCCAGTTCCGAGTTGGACATGCGCAAAGCGGTTTCAATCGCCTTGATCTCGGTGATGTCCACCTCGATGCCGACCCAGAACATCACCCCGCCCTGTTCATTGAGCACCGGTGACACGCTGTAGGACATGATGCGGTAGCCGCCGTCCTGCGCACGCAGGCGCCGCGTGCCGGTGTAGGGCGTGCGCGTTTTGCGGTTTGCCCGCCAGCTCGCAACCATGTCGGCGAGGTCCTCAGGGTGGAGCAGGTCCATCCAGGCCAGGCCTTCCCAGTCGGGCGGCGCACCGCCGAAAAGCTGGTACCAGGCCCGGCTGATGAAGGTGATGCTTCCGCGCGAGTCAATGGTCCATATCGGATGGGGCGCCTGCTCGGCCAGTGCCCTGAACAGCGCTTCCTGGCGCGCCAGCTCGCGTGTGCGCAGCGCGATCTTTTCCTCCAGGCCGCTGTTGAGCTCCTGGACTTGCGCCAGCAGTTTGACGTTGTCGATGGCGATCTGGGCCAGCTCGGCCAGTTCGGTGGCAATGTATTCGTCTTGCTGGGTGAACTCGCCTTCGATCTTGTCTGACAGCTGCATGACGCCGATGTTGACGCCGTCGCGGCCGGTGAGGGGTACAGCGAGCCAGCCACGCATGGCCGGGTGTTTGTCGGCGTAGCTGCCGAAACCGCGCCAGCGCGGATGTGCCTCCAGCTCGGCCTGGGTCAGGCGCTGTGGGCGGTTGGTCTCACAGACCACGGCGTAAATGCCGCTGCCGTCGGGCGGATCCATCAGGTGCCGGTAGGCTGCATATTTGTCGGACAGCGAGAGCGCGGTGATGCTTTGTGCCCAGCCGCTGTTTTGGGTCAGGCTGATGATCGCCTGGTGCGCTCCGATGATGGCGCGTGCCTGGTCTGCCACTTCCTGCATCATGGCGTCCAGATTGCGGTGCTGGGTGATGGCCTGGGCCGCTTCGGCGGCGCGTTGCAGGGTTTTCAGATGGGCCTGCACTTCCTGCTCGGCCTGCACGCGCGCGGTCACGTCTTGCAGCGCGCCCTGCATGCGCACCATGGTGCCCGTGTCATCGCGCACCGCTTGCCCCATGGAGCGCACCCAGATGTGCCGTCCCGTGCCCGTCACCATCTCCACCTGCACGTCGAAAGGCGTGCCCTTTTCCAGGCACTCCTGGGCCACCCGGCCGGCCAGCGCCTGCGACTGCGGGGCGCACAGGCTGATCGCAGTCTCCAGCGTAGGTGCGCTGCCCGGCGGCAGCTCCAGCACAAATGATGCTTCGTCAGACCACATGAAGCGCATCGTGGGCAACTCCAGCGCCCAGCCGCCCATGCGCGACAGCTGTCCTCCCATGCTCAGCAGGTTGGCCTGGAGATTCGTTGCCGCCTCAGCCTGCTTCAGGTCGTCGATGTCGGTGGAGGTGCCATACCAGGAGACGATGCGGCCTTGCGCATCGCGGTTGGGAATCACGCGCGCCAACTGCCAGCGGTAGCTGCCGTCGCCGCAGAGCAGGCGGTGTTCGTTGTGCATGGTTTGCGCGCTTTCGATGGCGAAGCGGAAATCATCTGCCGTCCTTTCCACGTCGTCAGGATGGACGCGGGTGAACCAGCCACCGCCCAGCGCGGCCTCCAATGGCTGCCCGGTGACATGGGTCCACTGGTCGTTGACGAAGGCCATGTAGCCACGGGCATCGGTGGTAAATACGATTTGCGGCATGGCCTGGGCGAGTTCGCGAAAGTGCAGTTCGGTCTGTTCCCGCCGGCGCGAATCCCGGTACAGCAGGGCGCACAGAACCCCCACCCCGCTTGCTGCCACCAGCCAGATCAGGCCAGCCAGAATGGCAAAACGCTTCCAGCCCGCCAAGACATCCTGGTGAAGGGAACCGACAGCTACCACCAGCTCCGGGTGGGCATCCAGGCTGCGGTAGGCGGTCATCCGGACGCGACCGTCGAAGGCGCTGGCGACGTTAAAGATACCTTTGGGCGCTTTCTGCAGCTCTGAAAAAAGTGGCAGATCGGCGAAAACCTTGCCCATGGCGGCATCTTCGGCCGGACTGCGCATCATCAGCACCCCATCGCGGCGGAACATGGCAATCACGCCGCCTGGCCCCAGGCCGATGCCGCGCCAGAGCTGGTCGAAGTAGGGCGGCTCGATCGCAGCCACGATCACCCCTGCCAGCGCACCGTTTCGCGTGCGGATGGGGCGTGAGGCACTGATCAGCCAGGTGCCTGTAGAGCGGCTGCGGACGGTTGCGCTGAGATGGAAGCCGGTGGCGGGGTGTTGTTGATAGACCTGAAAATACTCCCGATCTGCCAGCTTGACGCCAATGTTGCCGACGTCCGAATCGAAGACAGTCCGGCCTTCAGCATCGAGCACCCAGATCGCCCGCACAAAAGGCATGTCGGTAAGCTGCTCACGCAGCATCGCGCGTACCGACGCCTGATCGGGATGTTGTTCCCTCTGCATGGCCTGCAGGCCACTTGCCACCAGTTGCAAGCGCTGGTCCACGGCCTGAAAGGTGCGGCTGGTCTGCTCTTCGATGACTTGCGCCAGCGATTGGGTCAGTTTTTCACCGGCGCGCAGCGCCTGGGCGTGGAGATAGTAGAGAGCGACGGCGAGCGCACAGGTCGCTGCAAGCACCAGGCTCGCCGCCAGCCAGGCCATGCGGTGCCTCACCAAGCCTCGCCTGCCTGCGGGTGGCCGGATCGCGTGGGGGAGGGATGCACTAACCTGCCAGAGCCAACGCATGCATCCGACCTTTCAATTCGACACGGTCATTTGCCGGGCCGGTGCCGGGCAGGTTGCCCGGAGTGAAAGTCATGATGCCATGCGGCAGGCGGCTTGTCGATGCCGGCAGCCTCAGATTTCACCCCAAGCGCTTGCCAGGAAAGCAGCCGTCAGACGCCCAGGTACTGCACCAGCAATTCCGGGCGGGCTTGCAACTCAGGCGAGCTGCCTTCAAACACCACCTCACCCTTGACCAGGATGATGTTGCGGTCGGTGATTTGCGTCACATGTTTCCAGTTCTTGTCGACGATCACGCTGCTGATGCCGGTTTCCCGCACGAGCTGGCAAATGCGCCAGATCTCGCGCGCGATCAGCGGCGCCAGGCCTTCCGTCGCCTCGTCGAGAATCAGCACGTCGGGGTTGGTCATCAGCGCCCGGCCTATGGTCAGCATCTGCTGCTCACCACCGCTGAGTTGCTGGCCGCCATGGCCCAGGCGCTCCTTCAGGCGCGGAAAGGTCTCCAGCACGCGTTCGTAGGTCCAGTCGCGCTGGCCACCGGTTCCGGCACGCGCCGCCATCTTGAGGTTTTCGACCACGCTCAAGTTGCCGAAAATGCCCCGGCCCTCGGGCACATAAGCAATACCGAGTTGGGAAATCTCATAGGGCGCACGCCCCATCATCGGCTTGCCAACGATGTCCACGCTGCCCGAGCGCGGTTTGACCAGGCCCATGATGCTTTTGAGCAAGGTGCTTTT
>JAZKIE010000447.1:0-1658 GCA_040385025.1 Pseudomonadota bacterium
CGGGCGGACGTGGCCTCCAGCTTGGCCGCCTCGCACAAGCTGCGCTTGACGTTGGGCAGCTTGCGCACGAATTCATCACAAGGCGCTGCCGCATGCACCGGCAAGGCAAGGACGGTGGCCAGCAGCAACGCGAGGCAACAGGAAATTCGCATCGGCGAATTTTAGCGGCCACCGCAACCGCAAGCAGGCGCAGCGCTTCCTCAGGTAAATTACAGCCATGTCGCCCAACGTCTCCCCCAGCCAGGCTGGCCGCCCGAGTTTTTCAACGCGCGAGTTTCGCGCGTCACTGGCCATGTTCGCCACCGGGGTCACGATTGTGACGGCGCGTGCCGCCAGCGGCGAGTTGATCGGGCTGACCGCCAACTCCTTCAACTCCGTCTCGCTGGAGCCGCCACTGGTGCTGTGGAGCCTGGCGCGCGCGGCCGGCTCCCTGCCCGCGCTGAGCACCGGCTCCCACTATGCGATCAACATCCTCGCGGCCGACCAGAAAGAGCTGGCCGAGCGTTTTGCGGCCCAACGCGATGGCCGCTGGACCGGCGTTGCCTGGACCGAAGGCGCCGGCGGCGCACCGCTGCTGACCGGCGCCGCCGCCGTTTTCGAATGTTTCAACCGCAGCCGCTACGAAGAAGGCGATCATGTGATTTTTGTCGGCGAGGTCGAGCGCTGCAGCCACCGCGCGGGCGCGGCGCCACTGCTGTTTCATGGCGGGCGCTTCTACACCGAGCACCCTTTGTAATGCAGAAACACGGAAACTGACTGCCGGCGCGCCCATCCATGACTCCACGCAAAAACCACCTCGACACGCTGTCCATTTCCCTGCTGCTGGCCTGCTGCCTGTTCTGGGGTTTCCAGCAGGTGCTGGTCAAGGCCACGCTGGTGGAACTGCCGCCGGCCTTCCAGGCGTCCATCCGTTTTGCCGGGGCCACCGTGCTCTTGCTTGTGTGGTGCGCCTGGCGCGGCGTCAAATTGTTCGGTACCGACGGTTCGCTGCGTGCGGGTTTGCTGGCGGGCAGCCTGTTTGCGGCCGAGTTTGCTTTTCTCTATGTCGGCTTGCAGTACACCAGTGCGTCGCGGCTCACGGTGTTTCTCTACACCTCGCCGTTCTGGGTGGCCGCCTTGTTGCCGATCTGGGTGAAGTCGGAGACGCTGCGGCCCGTGCAATGGCTGGGACTGGCCTGTGCGTTTGCCGCCGTGGCTTTTGCGCTGCGCGAGGGTTTCAGCGCCAGCGGCGCATCGACCTGGCTGGGCGATGTGATGGCGCTGGTGGCCGGCATGTTGTGGGGTCTGACCACGGTGGTCATACGCGCGTCCTCGCTGGCCAAAGTGTCGGCGGAGAAATTGCTTTTTTACCAGGTGGCGGTCAGCAGCGTGGCCCTGCCGCTGCTGTCACTGGCGCTGGGCGAACAGTGGGTGGCATCCTTCAGCGCGTTTGCGCTCACGTCGCTGGTGCTACAGACCGTGGTGGGTGCGTTTGCCAGCTACCTCGCGTGGATGTGGATGCTGGGCCGCTACCCCGCCACCAAAATTTCGGTCTTTGTCTTTTTGACACCGCTGTTTGCCCTGCTGTTCGGCGCGCTGTGGCTCCATGAAGCGGCCACGCCCAGCCTGCTGGCGGCGCTGGTGCTGGTGGCGCTCGGCATCGTGCTGGTCAACCGCAA
>JAZKIE010000448.1:0-4571 GCA_040385025.1 Pseudomonadota bacterium
TGCAGCAGGTCTGGGATGCGCTGGACGCCGTGCCCGACCCGGAAATCCCTGTTGTGTCGATTCGCGAGCTCGGCATCCTGCGCGACGTGCGCGAAGACGACCAAGGTCTGGAAATCATCATCACGCCGACCTACAGCGGCTGCCCGGCCATGGACCAGATCACCGACGACATCCACACGGCACTGGCGCGGCAGCATCTCAGTGCGCGTATCACCACCCAACTGGCGCCGGCCTGGACCACCGACTGGATCACTGTGGCCGCCAAAGCCAAGCTGCGCAGCTACGGCATTGCGCCGCCACACACCCTGGCACCGGACAGCGACAAAGTCATCCGCTTTGCACCCCGCCCTGCTCTTGAGGCGGTGGCCTGCCCGCAATGCGGCTCAGCCAACACCACCGAGACCTCGCACTTCGGCTCCACCGCCTGCAAGGCGCTGTACAAGTGCCTGGACTGCCTGGAACCGTTCGACTACTTCAAACCCTACTGATCCAAACACCTCCATGTCGGTCCCCCACTTCCACCCGCTGATCGTCCGGCGCGTCACACCCGAAGCAGCCGGCGCCGTGGCTGTCAGCTTCGCGATCCCGCCCGAGCTGCAAGACCTCTACCGCTTCACGCCGGGCCAGTTCCTCACGCTCAAGGCGACCATAGGTGCGGGACCGGTGCGCCGCAGTTATTCGATCTGCAGCAGCACCCAGCAACTGGCTTCTCGCGGCGAAATCGAGGTCGGTATCAAGCCGGTTGAAGGCGGCGTTTTTTCCAACTGGGCGACGCAACTGCAGCCCGGCGACACGCTGGACGTGATGCCGCCCGAAGGCCGCTTCACGCCGCGTATCACGGGCGCGGTGCACCGTGTCGGCTGGGCAGCCGGTTCGGGCATCACACCGCTGCTGTCCATCATTGCCAGCACGCTGGCCGGCGAAACCGACTCCACGTTCACACTGGTCTACTGCAACCAGCGCAGCAGCTCCATCCTGTTCAACGAAGCACTGCAGGACCTGAAGGACCGCTACCCGGCGCGCCTGAATCTGATCCACCTGCTGTCGCGACAGGCGCAAGAGGTTGCGCTGTTCAACGGCCGGCTTGACGCGGCCAAGGTCAGCCAGTTGCTGGCCAGCCTGGTTCCCGCCGCCAGCATCGCCGAGACCTTCATCTGCGGCCCCGAGGCCATGATCGAAGGCTGCGAGCAGGCGCTGCGAGACGCCGGTGTGCCGCAGGAGCGCATCCACAGCGAACGCTTCACCGCTGCGGGTCAGCCTGAAAACGCTATCAATTCAGGAGCTGTTCACGCATATCAGCAAAGGGCTGGAGGCCTGAAAGACTTGGAGCCCGGAAACACTCCGGGGGCTATCCGGTTGTCGGTGCAACTCGACGGCAAATCGCATGAACTGCGCATGCACCCCGACGAACGCGTGCTCGATGTGGCGCTGGCGGCCGGGCTGGACCTGCCTTATAGCTGCAAAGGCGGCGTCTGCTGCACCTGCCGCGCCAAGGTGGTTGCAGGCCAGGTGCATATGGAAAAAAACTTCACCCTCGAAGACTGGGAAGTAAAAAAGGGCTTTGTGCTGAGCTGCCAGGCGCGGCCACTGACGGAACACATCAGCATCAGCTACGACGACAGGTAGCGCCCCGCGCGCTTATTCAAATCAGCGCGTACGCGAGTTCCAGACGTGGAGTTCGAAAAAAGCGTTTTGCGTCACAATTTTCATTTGCCGGAAAACCGCGCGCGTGGCGTGGTCAGCGGCCTGCTCCCAGCGGGCCACCGCCTGCAGCTCTTCGCTGGACCGGGGGGCGCACGGATTTTCGGCGCGCAGGGATCGTACGGCCAGCCATTCCACATAAGCACCGCGCACGGCGGATCCGCCGCCCAGCGCGTGCTCCAGCACTTCCACAAATTTTTGTTCGGCGGTCTGGCGCTGCTCGTCAGTCAGTCCGTCGGCCGATTGCAGCGACGCGTTGTATTTGCTCTGCGTACTCATGGGGTGGGGGCAGGGTGAGGAAAGCCCGATTTTATCGCCACCCGCCGGCCTGCTCAATATTTGAGCGCCGCGCTTTTGCCCCAGAACACGCGGTAGGCAAACACCGTGTAGCCGATGATCATGGGCAACACTACCGCCGCGCCCACCAGGATCACGCCCATGGCTGCAGGCGCCGTGGCGGCCTGCCAGATGCTGATGCGCTCAAGCACCAGCCACGGAAACAGGCTGTAAGCCAGGCCGTAGAACGCCAGTAAAAAGACACCGACCGTGGCGCCAAACGGCACCCAGGCGCCGTATTCGTTGCCCTGGCCCAGGCGCACCGGCAACCGCTGCAAGCTGCGCCAGATCACCGCAAACAACACCGCCGTCGCGGCCGGAATCGGAATCAGGAGCACGATGTTGGGAAACGAAAACCATTTCGCAAAAATGATCGGACTGACCAGCGGCGTGGCCAGCGAGATCGCGGCAACGCCGGCCATGGTGAACCACAGGCTGCCACGCGCCCAGCGCACCGCCTTCAGTTGCAGCTCACCTTCGGACTTGATGATCAGCCAGCCCGCACCCAGCAGGCAATACGCTGCAACCAGCGCCGCACCAATCACGGCGTTGAACACCATGGTCCACCAGGTATCGGCAAAGCCGGTGATCAGCGAGCCCAGCATGTAACCCTGGCTCCAGCTGGCCAGCAGCGAGCCACTGTAAAACAGCCGGTTCCACAGCGGCTTGTGCGCCGCGCGCGCCTTCACGCGGAAGTCAAAGGCGACGCCGCGCAGCGTCAGCCCGATCAGCATGAAGGCCACCGGCAGGTACAGCGCGCCGAGAATCACGCCGTGGGCCATGGGAAAAACCGTCAGCAAAATGCCAACGCCCAGCACCAGCCAGGTTTCATTGGCGTCCCAGAAGGGGCCGATGCTGGCAATCATGGTGTCCTTGTCGTCGTCGCTGGCGCGGCGCATCAGCACACCCACACCCAGGTCATAGCCGTCCAGAATCACATAAGCCAGCATCGCCAGGCCCATGACGCCCATAAAAACAATCGGCATCCAGCCGGCCGCCTGGCTCAGGTCGGGCATCAGGTAGGAAGGGTCAAGCATGGGGGGCTCCTTCCTTTTCAGGGTAGTTGACGACGTTGAGTTCGGTCTCGGTCTCGCCTGCCGTCTCATCGTCACCGAAGGGCTTGTCCGCGTGTTTCTTGTGCCGCGCCAGGTAAAACACCACCGACACATACGACGCGAGCAAGACCACATACAGCACCAGGTAGAGCGCGAGCGTCAGGGCAATGCGCGGTGCCGGCACTGCGGACGCCGCCTCGGCCGAGGTCAGCACACCCGTCACCAGCCAGGGCTGGCGCCCGATCTCGGTCACATACCAGCCGGCGATCAGCGCGATCCAGCCGGCAAAGGTCATGGCCACCAGCAGCTTGGCATGCCAGGGCCGCAGGGTGCGTTCGCTGCCCTTTTTCCACGGCGCTAACTGCCAGGTGCTGGCCCAGCTCACGGCTAACATCAGCAACCCCATGCCGACCATGATGCGGAAGGCCCAGAACACCGGCGCCACTGGCGGGTGTTTGCCTTCGAACTGGTCCAGGCCCTTGACCTCGCCGTCCAGCGAATGGGTGAGATACAACGATGCCAGTTTGGGAATGGCTATTTCATAACGGTTTTCTTTCGCCTTCTCGTCGGGCAAGCCAAACAACACGGCGGGCACGCCCTTCTCCGTCTTCCAGATGCCTTCCATCGCGGCCAGCTTGGCCGGCTGGTGCGCCATGGTGTTCAGGCCATGCAGGTCACCCGCAATGATCTGCAGCGGGATCAACATCGCGGCCAAATAGACACCCGTCTTGAGGCTGGCCATCACTTCGGGCGTCTTGTCGTCGCGCAGCCAGCGGTAGGCTGAAATACCCGCCACCAGAAATGCCACGGTCAGGCCCGAGGCCAGCAGCATGTGGGTCAGGCGGTAGGGGAAGGAGGGGTTGAAAATGACTTCCAGCCAGCTCGTCACATGTGCCTGGCCGTTGATCATTTCAAAACCGGCCGGTGTGTGCATCCAGGAGTTGAGCGCCAGGATCCAGAAGGCCGACAGCGTGGTGCCGCCGGCCACCAGCAAGGTCGCCACGGTGTGCATGGTTTCGCTGACGCGTTCACGCGCAAACAGCATCACGCCCAGCATGGTCGCTTCCAGGAAAAATGCGGTGAGCACCTCATACGCCAGCAACGGTCCCGCGATGTTGCCGACCTTTTCCATGTAGCCCGGCCAGTTGGTGCCGAACTGAAAACTCATGGTGATGCCGCTGACCACGCCCAGCGCAAAAGTCAACGCAAAAATCTTGACCCAGAACTGGTAGGCGTCCATCCAGTGCTGCTCGCCGGTCTTGACAAAACGCAGCTTGAAAAACAGCAGCACCCAGCCCAGCGAAATGCTGATGGTCGGAAACAGGATGTGAAAGGTGATGTTGGCCGCAAACTGGATGCGCGCCAGCAGGAATGCGTCAAGACCGTCCATGCTCAGGTCCTCTCCTTGTCAGTCGGGGCCACTTTGGGCGCCGCGGGGCGGCCTGTCAAGCCTGCCTTCACGCTGCTGGTGACCTTGCC
>JAZKIE010000449.1:0-2292 GCA_040385025.1 Pseudomonadota bacterium
GCAAACTGGTCCTGCGCGTCGCGCGAGACCTTCCACTGCTGCGCCACTTTTTCAGCGGTCAGGCCCATGCCGTAGGCAATGCCGATGTTTTCGTCATTGCCGAACATGGCCGGCGACAGCGAGGGCGAGTTGCCCGACATGGGCACCATGCTCATGCTTTCGGTGCCGGCGGCAATCATCACATCGGCTTCACCGACACGGATACGGTCGGCCGCCATCTGGATGGCGGAAAGGCCGGATGCGCAGAAACGGTTGACCGTGATGCCGCCCACGCTGGTCGGCAGGCCGGCCAGCACCGCGCCTATGCGCGCGATGTTCAGGCCTTGCGGGCCTTCGGGAATCGCGCAGCCGCAGATGATGTCCTCGATCGCTTTCGGGTCCAGCGTGGGCACCTGCGCGAGCGCGGCCTGCAGCGCGCGCACCAGCAGGTCGTCGGGGCGGGTGTTGCGGAAGAAGCCGCGATGTGAACGCCCGATGGGCGTGCGCGTGGCGGCAACGATGTAGGCTTCCTGGACTTGTTTGGCCATGATGATTTCCTTGAATTTCTGTTAACTTTTTCGCGGACCGGACGGAATCCAGGCCCATACAAATTCGCATTCCACCGGGTTCACCCCGGCCTCGTCAGTCACTGTGACGGCCACCGTGACTTCACCCTTGTCGCTGGCCTGCATGGCCGCGCGCTGCTCGTCGCTCAGGGTGGCGACAGCGCGCAGTGCGCCGGTGGCGCGTTTTTTGAACGCCATCTTCAACTCCTTGGCCAGCGGGATGCAGTCGTCGCGCACATTCATGCCCACCACCATGCCGGTGGCAGTTTCGGCCAGCAGGTTCATCGCCGAGGCATGGATGCCACCAATGTGGTTCTGCACCTTCTTCTCGTTTTTGAGGCCAATCTCCACTCTCTCAGGTGTCATCAGCAGAAAGTCCAGCCCCGCCGTCCCGGTGAACGGCACGGCACGGTGCATCACCACACCCCGAAAAAAAGTTCGCGCAAATACCGGCAGATCAGCCAGCCGGTTCAGCTGGCGTTCGAGGCGGTTGGGTTCGTTGTGGGGAGTCGTCATAGGTACAGCGTGAGGTTCGTGATTGAGAAAGCGCAGCGAGGAGGCATCAGGCGAGGCGCGGGCGCCCGAAGAAAACCGGGGCGACCTTGAGGGTCGTGAGGAGTTTCTTTGGGCTGCAACGACGCATGATGGCTCCGCAGTAGCTTTATCAATTGCGAAGAGGTTTGCCCGTGCTCATCATCCCCATAATCCTCTCCTGAGTCTTGGGGTGTTCGAGCAGCGAGCAGAACGCCTTGCGCTCCAGCGTCATCAGGTACTCTTCCGTTACCAGAGAGCCGGCATCGACGTCACCCCCGCAGACCACGTTGGCGATCAGGCTGGCGATGTGGAAGTCATGCGCGCTGATAAAACCGCCGTCGCGCATGTTGACAAGCTGGCCCTTGATGGTTGCCAGGCCGCTGCGGCCGACCACCGGGAAAGGTCGCTTGTGCGGCGCGCGATAGCCGGAGTTAAACAGCGCACGCGCCTCGTTGAGCGCCACATACAGCAGCTCGTCCTTGTTCGGCACGATGATGTCGCTGTCCAGCAAATAACCGATCTTGCGGCTTTCGATCGCGCTGGTGCCCACTTTGGCCATGGCCGCAGCGGTAAAACCTTCGGTCAGAAAGGGCAACACGTCCTTGTTGGTGGACATGGCCGCATTTTCCGCAGCGCGGCGCGCGATATACGTCAGGCCGCCGGCGCCGGGCACCAGGCCCACACCGACTTCGACCAGGCCAATGTAGCTTTCCATGGCCGCCACACGTTTGGCCGAGTACACGGCGAGTTCGCAACCGCCCCCGAGGGCAAGGCCGCGCACAGCGGACACGACCGGCACAGCCGCGTAACGCAGCTTGAGCATCACGTTTTGCATCTCGGCTTCGGCGCCTTCGACGGCCGACACGCCAGCCATCATGAAAGCCGGAAGCATCGCTTGCAGGTCGGCGCCGGCCGAGAACATCTCGTCGTTGGACCAGATCACCAGACCCTTGTAACTTTTCTCGGCAATGTCTACCGCCATCGCCAGGCCTTCAACCACGTCGGGGCCGATCGCATGCATCTTGGTCTTGATGCTGGCGATCACCACGTCGCCCTGTGCACCATCGAGCGTCCAGAGACGAATCGAATCGTCTTCATGCAGCGTGGTACCGGCCGTGGTGAATGAAGGGGCTTTGGCGCCCAACACGTTTTCCGGGAAGAACTGGCGCTGATACACCGGCAATTCGCGGCGCGCGATGAATTTCTTCGCCGA
>JAZKIE010000450.1:0-6286 GCA_040385025.1 Pseudomonadota bacterium
TCAGCGGCTGTTGAGTTCGGAGCGTTCGATTGCATAGATGGCAGGCCGGTTCATAAATCGGAGTTCACGGACAAAGACGATGCAAACCTGCCATCAAGCAATCTTGAATCGCGATACAGACTGCCGCAACTCTTCCGCCATGCGTGACAAATCACGCACCTGCTGGGCCGTTGAGCGGGTACCTTCTCCGGTTTGCTCTGTCACCGCAAAAATGTGCTGGATGTTGCCGGCCACGACGTTAGCCGATTCGGCTTCGCGGGATGCGGAATTGGAAATCTGCTCAATCAGGTCAGCCAGCCGGCGCGACACCTGGTCAATTTCAGTCAGTGCGGTACCCGCGCTGTCGGACAGTTTGGCCCCCTCAACCACACCCTGCGTAGAGCGCTCCATAGCGGCCACCGCATCCTGGGTATCGGTTTGAATCGCCTTCACCAGCGCGGAAATCTGGCGCGTCGCATCTGCCGAACGTTCAGCCAGACGCTGCACCTCCTCGGCCACCACCGAGAAGCCTCGTCCAGCTTCACCAGCGGATGCGGCCTGAATGGCGGCATTGAGCGCCAGCACATTGGTCTGCTCGGTAATGTCTGAAATCAGTTCGGTAATTTCACCAATCTCCTGGGAAGACTCACCCAGGCGTTTGATCCGTTTCGAGGTTTCCTGAATCTGGTCCCGGATCGAGTTCATACCGCCGATCGCGTTCTGCACAGCCTGCAAACCTGATTCGGCAGCCGTCAGCGACTGACGCGCCACTTGGGATGATTCCTGCGCCTGGCTGGACACCTGATTGATTCGGGTCGCCATGTCGAGCACCGACTGGCCGGTTTCACGAATTTCGCGGAGCTGCTCGGTCGAAGCTGCCAGCAGTTCGGTCGAGGTACTTTCCACTTGCGCCGTGGTTTGTGCCACCCGGGTCGCCGTGTTTTGCACGTTACCGACCAGCTGCCGCAACTCTTCCACCGTGTAGTTCACCGAGTCGGCAATGGCGCCGGTGATGTCTTCGGTCACGGTCGCCTCCTGGGTCAGGTCACCCTCGGCCACTGTCTGCAACTCATTCATCAATCGCAAAATGGCCGCCTGGTTGGCGTCATTGACACGTTTGGCGTCCTGCTCCTGGCCCTTGGCTTCCAGCCGTTGACCCTCGGCAACACCCTGACGCTGCCGGCTGTCCAGCACCTGCAAACGGGCCAGACCCGCCGCGCACAACAGCGCAAATGCCGCCGCCACTGCCAGCGTGGTCAGGGCGCCAACTCCCAAACCGGTTTGAGATGACAGCTTGCCCTGGATATCTTCCAACCCCCGGCGCAAGGGTTCGCTGTCAGAAATAATCGATGCCTGAGCCTCGCGCGCGGAGACCAAGCCCTGCAAGTTACCCAAAATGGCGCCAGCCTGCACCCGCGTCTGCTCATAAAGCGCCATCAAAGCCTCCAGCCGCTCGCGCGTCTGCGGGTCCTTGGAGCTCGTCAGACGCAGCTCTGGACTACCTTCCTGCAGGCCCTGGGCGATTTCCTTGAACGAGTTCAAGTCCTTGCCGAGCAAGAAAACGGCCTCGGGGCTCACGCCTTCCATGGTCAGGAATTCATTGGCTGATTTACCAATACGCTGCGTCAACATCACAAGCTGGCCGGCCGCTGAAATTTCCGCTGGCGCCGCATTCTGCTGAAGTTTGAGCGAAGAAACGGTTTCGGCAATTTCCAGCAGGTCCGACGATTGCCGGTTGATGGTGCGCAAGGCGTTACCCACCTGCGTCAAAATCGCCTGCTGACCCATCACGGTTGATGCGTTCTTCTCGGCGCGCTCCATGAGCGGCGTTACGGTGTCGACATCGGGCTGCAATTCGGCAGAGACGGGCTCCAGACGCAGCGACGCTTCGCCCGCCTTCAGGCCACGAACGGTTTTGGCCAGCACATCGGAGCTTTCCCTCACGTCCGGGAAAGCCTGGGCACTGCCCACCAGAGCCTGCGAAACCGACTTTGCAAGACGCTGCGACTGCATCAGCGACTGCCCGGTGGCCGCCACCTGTTGGGCCACCTGATCCGCCTGGTTCAGCGCAACAAAAGTCACGGAACCCAGAACGACCACCGCAAAACCCAACAACACCACCAGAACCTGCTGGTGGGCACCCATGCGCCTGCGCCCCAATACCGGGAGCGACAACAACTCGCCTTCTTCAGACCCGCCGTCGTCGTTCTGGCTTTCCGGCCCGGTGCTGTCTTCCCCCTGCTGCGCTGCAGCCATGATGCTCGGTGAATTCATGGCCCCCGTGGCCAGCGGATCGACCGACATGTCGAGCGAAACATCATCCATGCTGTCCTGGGATGCAGCGGGCTTTGTTTTGAATAGCTTCTGGATATTTTCAATGACGGACATGGTGAGCCTTCCGGGGAAAAAACTGAAAGCGCTAGGCGCTGATGGTCAAAAAATGGGCTTGCTGCGCGAGCGACTGCAGGTTGATCTCCTGCCAGGTGGCTCCGTTGGCATCAACATAACTGTGGCCAAAAAATTCCGGCGCTTCAGGCGACTTTTCGGCGAAGTCTGTAAACGCCTCCGGATTGCGCAAGCCGGACAGCTTGTCGATCTGCAGCGCGCAATTGATTTCAAGCGCACTGTTGAGTGCAACCAGCCGCGACTCCGTGCGCGCCATTTCACTGCGCGGCGGCGGCATTTTGCCAGTGACAAAACTCGCCAGATCGACGATGCCATACAAGCCGCCACGCAAATTGGCCACGCCCGCAAACCAGGCCTGGGTGTAAGGCACATTTTGCGCACTGACCCAGGGAAAAATCTCCCCGGACTGGTTCAGGGGAAACAGGTATTTGTCGCCTCCCGCCTCCACCGCCAGCCAGGAAGCCGAAACACCCTGTGTTTTTGCGGCTTGCAGCCTGTCGGCCAGGCGGCTTTGCAGTTCTCTAAGTGCTTGTCGGTTGGCCATGCTTTAGTGGTGCCGGTAAGGCGTCAGCCCAACGCCTTGATTTTCGCCATCAAGTCCTCGGCATCCACCGGTTTGGTGATGTAGTCCTTGGCGCCCTGACGCATGCCCCAGACGCGGTCGGTTTCCTGGTTTTTGCTGGTACACATGATGATGGGTACGTCGGCGTACAGGGGATCGCGCGTGATGGCACGCGTCAACTGGAAGCCATTTTGCCCGGGCATCACCACATCCATCAGGATCAGGTCGGGCTTTTCCTCGGCAAGCCGACGAAAGGCGTCTTCGGCGTTCTCAGCGGTTTTCACCGAAAACCCGTTCTTGCCGAGCAGATCGGTCATGAACATCAGTTCGGTTTTGGAATCGTCCACGATCAGAATTTTTTTGATTGCCATTACGCTACTCCTTGTTTTGCACTACCCAGTTCCTGCACGGTCTGCAGCAACTGGTCTTTGGTAAACGGCTTGGTCAGGTAGTCTTGAGAGCCGACCATCCTGCCCCTCGCCTTGTCGAAAACGCCGTCTTTCGAGGACAGCATCACAATCGGCACGGTTGAAAATTTCGGGTTGCGCTTGATGATCGCGCAGGTCTGGTAGCCATCCAGACGCGGCATCAAGATATCGCAAAAAATCAGATCCGGCAGGTAATCGTTGACTTTGGAGAGGGCATCAAAACCATCTTCCGCCAACAGCACCTCATGGCCGCCTTGTTTCAGGAATATCTCTGCGCTGCGCCGTATGGTGTTGCTGTCGTCGATGACCAACACCTTGAGCCCTGAACTGGGAATACTCACTGACTGTGCTCCTTATGACACGTCGCCGACAGACAGACGTCCGCTGCGTGTTTGTTTAGACAACCGACATGGTCATTCAGATTTGAACCATTTCAAAGTCTTCTTTTCGAGCCCCACATTCGGGGCAGGTCCAGTTCATCGGAACCTGGGCCCACGGCGTACCTGCCGCAATGCCGTGTTCCGGCGCCCCCGTCGTTTCGTCGTAAATCCACCCACAGATTAAACACATCCAGGTCATTGTTTGAGTCACAGCTTAAGTTGCCTTCGAATAGAATGCAACAATTGTATCGAGGCGGCGTTGCTTATTCGCGTACAGGTCAAAATCCAGCCTATGGCAAACCCCAACCCTCCTCCTCTGGATACCCCGAAAATCGAAACAGAGGACGGCGAAACAGCTCCCGCCTGCGTGATGACTTTCAATGCCAGCGACCCCAGTGGTGCCGGTGGCTTGACGGCCGACATCAGCGCCATCACATCGGCCGGTGCGCACGCGCTGGCTGTTGTTACAGGCGCCTATGTGCGCGACACCGCCGAGATTTTCGACCACATCTCCTTCGATGAAGAGGCCGTGACCGAGCAAGCGCGCACGGCACTCGAAGACATGCCGGTCAGCGCCATCAAGGTCGGCTTTGTCGGCAACCCGGAAAACATCAGTGCCATCGCAGAGATTGCATCAGACTATGCCGATGTGCCCCTGATCGCCTACATGCCCAACCTGTCATGGTGGAGCGAAGAAGCCATCGACAATTACCTCGACGCCTTTCGCGAACTGTTGCTGCCACAAACCACCGTGCTGGTGGGCAACCACAGCAGCTTGTGGCGCTGGCTGCTGCCGGACTGGGCTGGCGACAAAAGTCCGTCAGCCCGCGATATCGCCAAGGCTGCCGCCGAATTCGGTGTGCCTTACACGCTGGTCACCGGTATCCCGCTGCCCGATCAGTTCATTGACAACGTGCTGGCCACGCCGCAGGCCGTGCTCTACAGCGAGAAGTTCGAGCGTTTTGAAGCCGTGTTTGCCGGTGCCGGCGACACGCTGACCGCCGCCGTCACGGCGCTGCTGGCCAACGGGCACAACCTGCAGGCCGCCACCAGCGAAGCCCTGACCTACCTCGATCACAGCCTGGACGCCGGTTTTCACCCCGGCATGGGCCACATCGTGCCCGACCGCCTGTTCTGGGCCCAGACAGACGACAGCCCTCCCGAAGACGATGACGATGGCGACGACGCCTCCAGCGCTGATGCAGTCCCCGCTCTGCCCTCCTTTGACCTACCCCCCAATGGCACCAAGCATTAATTCAGATATCTCCCGAAATACCGTCCTGTTTGAACGCGCCCGCGCGCTGATTCCAGGCGGCGTCAATTCCCCCGTACGCGCCTTCAAGGCGGTCGGCGGCACACCGCGCTTTGTGCAGCGCGCACAGGGCGCTTACTTCTGGGATGCCGACGGCAAACGCTACATCGACTACATCGGCTCCTGGGGCCCCATGATCCTGGGGCACGGTCACCCCGCCGTGGTCGAAGCCGTTCAAAAAGCGGTGCTGGAAGGTTTTTCATACGGCGCCCCGACCGAGCGCGAAATCGAGCTTGCCGAAGAAATCGTGAAGCTGGTGCCCTCTATTGAGATGCTGCGCCTGGTCAGCTCCGGCACTGAGGCCGGCATGAGCGCCATCCGCCTGGCCCGCGGCGCCACCGGTCGCAGCAAGATCATCAAGTTCGAGGGCTGTTACCACGGCCATGCCGACGCCCTGCTGGTCAAGGCCGGTTCCGGGCTGGCCACCTTTGGCAACCCCACCAGCGCCGGTGTGCCCCCCGAGGTGGTGCAGCACACGCTGGTGCTCGAATACAACCACATTGCCCAGCTCGAAGAAGCCTTTGCTGTTCACGGCAGCAGTACCGCCTGCCTGATGATCGAGCCGATTGCCGGCAACATGAACTTTGTGCGGGCCAGTGTGCCTTTCATGAAACGCTGCCGGGAACTCTGCACCCAGCACGGCGTGCTGTTGGTATTTGATGAAGTGATGACCGGTTTTCGTGTCGCTCTGGGCGGCGCGCAAAGCATTTATGCAAAGAGCATTCCGGGCTTCAAACCCGACATGACGGTGTTGGGCAAAGTGATAGGCGGTGGCATGCCACTGGCCGCTTTTGGCGGCACACGCGCGGTGATGGAGCAACTTGCACCGCTGGGTCCGGTCTACCAGGCCGGCACCCTGTCGGGCAACCCGGTCGCCACCGCCTGTGGCCTGGCCACACTGCGGGAGATTTCCAAACCTGGGTTTTATGAAGCACTGGGCGAACGCACACGCAGCCTGACCAGCGGCCTGACGCAGGCTGCCGCACAGGCCGGCGTCACTTTCTGCGCAGACAGCGAAGGCGGCATGTTCGGTTTTTTCCTGCTGGACAAGCTGCCGCAGAACTATGCGACCGTCATGACCACCGACAGTCCGGCCTTCAATCGCTTTTTCCACGCCATGCTGGACAAGGGCGTGTATTACGCGCCGGCTTTGTATGAAGCCGGTTTTGTCAGTTCGGCGCACACGGCGGAAGACATTGCAGCCACTGTCGAGGCTGCT
>JAZKIE010000451.1:0-3004 GCA_040385025.1 Pseudomonadota bacterium
ACCACCAGCGGCATTGAGGGCGCCTGGACCAAAAACCCCATCAAGTGGGACAACGGCTACTTCGAGAACCTGTTTGGCTACGAGTGGGAACTGACAAAGAGCCCGGCCGGCGCGCAGCAGTGGAAGCCGGTGGGCAGCACCGGCGACGGCACCGTGCCCGATGCGCACAACCCCGGCAAGCGCCACGCGCCCATGATGACGACGGCCGACATGGCCATGCGCACGGACCCGGCTTACGAGAAGATCTCGCGGCGCTTCATGGCCAACCCGCAGGAATTCGCCGACGCGTTTGCCCGCGCCTGGTTCAAACTGACACACCGCGACATGGGCCCGATCGCCCGCTACCTCGGCCCGCTGGTGCCCAAGGAAGCGTTGCTCTGGCAGGACCCGGTGCCGGCTGTAGACCACCCGCTGGTCAATGACCAGGACGTGGCCGCGTTGAAGGCGAAGATCCTCGCCTCCGGGTTGACCACCTCTCAGCTGGTCACAACGGCCTGGGCATCGGCATCAACCTTCCGCGGCAGCGACAAGCGTGGCGGCGCCAATGGCGCCCGCATACGCCTGGCGCCGCAGAAGGACTGGGAAGTCAACCAGCCGGCCGAACTGGCCAAGGTCCTGACCAAACTGGAAGCCATCCAGAAAGAGTTCAACGCTGCGCAATCGGGCGGCAAGAAGGTGTCGCTGGCGGACCTGATCGTGCTGGGCGGCTCTGCCGCCGTTGAAGCTGCCGCGAAAAAGGGCGGCCACACGGTGACCGTTCCGTTTGCACCCGGCCGTACCGATGCCTCGCAGGCGCAGACTGATGTCGAGTCGTTTGCCGTGCTCGAACCTGTCGCTGACGGCTTTCGCAACTATGTTCGCAAGGGGCAGGAAGCCGCAGTGGCCGAGTTGCTGGTGGACAGGGCCAACCTGCTGACACTGACTGCGCCCGAAATGACGGTGCTGATCGGTGGCCTGCGCTCCATGGGCGCCAACGTGGGGGCGGCCAAACACGGCGTCTTCACCGAACGCACCGATGTGCTGAGCAATGACTTCTTCGTCAACCTGCTCGACATGAACACGAAGTGGCAGAAGTCCGCCGATGTGGAATTTGTGCTGGAAGGACGCGATCGCAAGACCAATGAGGTCAAGCTCACCGGCACCGTGGTGGACCTGCTGTTCGGCTCCAACTCCCAGTTGCGTGCCTTGGCCGAGGTTTATGCCAGCAGCGACGCGGACGAGGTCTTCCTGCGCGACTTCGTGGCTGCCTGGACCAAAGTCATGAACCTGGACCGTTACGACCTGGTGTGAGCACCGGCAAGTAAACCCATCAAGGCGACTGAGGACGCCTGCTGGCTTTGCAAAAACGCCCGCCCGGTTTGACCGCTGCGGGCGTTTTGCTTTTCCATTACGCTCCGTGATTTAAGGAGCTTGCGTGACACAGCCCGCAGACAGCAATTTTGATCGGGGTCTCGCCACCCGCAAACAGGTGATGGGGGAGGACTTTGTGGCCAATGCGCTGGGCAATGCCACGGATTTCACTCGGCCCATCCAGGAACACATCACGGCCAAGGCTTGGGGCGATGTCTGGCAGCGGCCCGGCCTGGATTTGAAAACGCGCAGCCTGATCACGGTGGCCATGTTGACGGCGCTGGGCAAGCAGCATGAACTCAAAGGCCATTTGCGCGGCGCACTGAACAACGGCGCCACGCCGGCCGAACTGCAAGAGGTGTTGCTGCACGCGGCGGTGTATTGCGGCGTGCCGACGGCGGTGGATGCCTTCAGGACGGCGGCCGAGGTGGTGGATGGGCCGAAAAAAGGCTGAGGGGACTCAGCCGTCCATCAGCTTGTGGACCAAATCGGCGGTGGTCGAAGCCTTGTACTTGCGCATCAGGCGGGCGCGGTAAATTTCGACGGTGCGGTGGCTGATGACCAGGGCGCGGCCGATTTCCTTGGAGGTCAGGCCGTCCAGCAGATGGGCTGCCACCTCGCGCTCCCGCGCTGTCAGTTCGGCCTTGACGGGACGGCGCGAACTCAGGTCTTCGAAGGTCCAGATGCCGGACTCATGCGGCGCCGCGCGGTTCAGCGCGCGTCCGGTCACATGGCACCAGAAGGTTTCGCCCTTGAGGCGCCCGTCCAGCCGTTTCATGATGCGGTCGTCGGCGTAGTGCCCCTTGGCATTGAGAATCGGCAACATGCGTGCGCCTATGCGCTCGTATTCGTCGGCGCTGGGGTAGAGAATCTGGAAGGACTGGCCGATCAATTGCTCGCGGGTGGCGCCGAACATCTCGCACACATGCTGGTTGCAATCCACAATGGCCCGGTTGCGCGACAGCACCAGGCCGACCGGGGCCATGTTGAATGCCAGGCGGTAGTCAATATCCATGAGATCTGTCAGAGGCACCGAGGGTTAAACTTTAGGGGTAACTACGTATCTTGATAGGTAGTATCGTAAAGCTTTTGCAGTTTGCGTTGAAGTTCTCCAGGAGATTTTTGTGAATAAACTTTTTCCCTCCGCTGCCGAGGCCCTCAAGGGTGTCGTCAAGGACGGCCAGTTGATGGCTGTTGGCGGTTTTGGTTTGTGCGGCATTCCCGAAGCCCTGATCCAGGCCTTGCGTGACAGCGGCACGAAAGACCTGACCGTAATTTCCAACAACGCCGGTGTGGATGGTTTTGGCCTGGGCAAACTGCTGGAGACGCGGCAGATCAGCAAAATGATTTCCAGCTACGTCGGCGAGAACAAGGAGTTCGAACGCCAGTACCTGGCCGGTGAGCTGGCGCTCGAGTTCACGCCCCAGGGCACGCTGGCGGAAAAACTGCGCGCCGGCGGTGCCGGCATTCCGGCTTTTTTCACCAAGACAGGTGTTGGCACGCAGGTGGCAGAGGGCAAGGAACTGCGCGAGTTCGACGGCGAGACTTATGTGATGGAGCGCTCGCTGGTGCCCGACGTCTCGCTGGTGAAAGCTGCCGTGGCCGACAAGTCCGGCAACCTGCGCTTTAACCTGACGGCCCGCAACTTCAACCC
>JAZKIE010000452.1:0-1493 GCA_040385025.1 Pseudomonadota bacterium
TCGCAGCCGACGCTCAGCGTGGCGATCAAGAAGCTGGAAGAAGAGCTGCAGGTCAAGCTGTTTGAGCGCAATGCCAACGAAATCACGGTGACACCGCTGGGCGAGGAGATCGTGCGTCAGGCGCAAAGTGTGCTGGAGCAGGCCGACAGCATTCGCGAGATTGCCAAGCGCGGCAAGGACCCGCTGGCTGGCGCCTTGCGTCTGGGCGTGATCCACACCATCGGCCCTTATTTGTTGCCCGATCTGGTGCGCCAGGCGATTGCGCTGACACCGCAGATGCCGCTGATGCTTCAGGAAAACTTCACCGTCAAGCTGCTGGAAGAGCTGCGCACCGGCGAGATCGACTGCGCCATCCTGGCCGAGCCGTTTCCGGATGCCAACCTGGCGATTGCACCGCTGTACGACGAGCCCTTCATGGCGGCCGTGCCGAGCAACCATCCGCTGGCGGCGCTCACCAGCATCACCGCCGACGAGCTGAAAAAAGAGACCATGCTGCTGCTGGGCACCGGGCACTGCTTTCGCGACCATGTGCTGGAGGTTTGCCCGGAGTTTGCGCGTTTCTCCAGCAATGCCGAAGGCATACGCAAGAGTTTTGAAGGCTCGTCGCTGGAGACCATCAAACACATGGTGGCTGCCGGCATGGGGGTGACGCTGGTGCCGCGTTTGAGTGTGCACAAGGATGCCTTTTTGCCTGCGGCAGCGACAAAACCTCCGCCAAAATCCAGAAGCAGGCAGGTCCCGGAGTTGCCCTCCTATATCAAGTACCTGCCCTTTGAAGGCCATGTGCCGACACGGCGCGTGGTGCTGGCCTGGCGCCGCAGCTTCACGCGTTATGAGGCCATCGCGGCCTTGCGCAACGCGATTTATGCCTGCGAATTGCCGGGCGTGGCGCGGCTGTCCTGAACACCTGCCTGTTGCGGTGTTTCGTGATGTCTATCAAGGCGATACAGTTTGACTGTTGCCTCGTGCGCCCCGATTGCCTAGAGTAAAGCTTGAAGTGACTTAAAGGAAATTCCCATGGCCAAATCTGCTCCCAAAAAAGCCTCGCCTGTCAGCCGCACCGGCGCCCCGCCCATCAACATCGGTATCAGTGAAAAAGACCGTGCCGCCATCACCCAGGGCCTGAGCCGCCTGCTGGCCGACACCTACACGCTCTACCTGACCACGCACAATTTCCACTGGAATGTGACCGGTCCGATGTTCAATACGCTGCACCTGATGTTCATGACCCAGTACACCGAGCTGTGGAATGCGGTGGACCCGGTGGCCGAACGCATCCGCTCGCTCGGTTATCACGCGCCCGGCTCCTACGCCGAGTTCGGCCGCCTGACCTCGCTGCCGGATGTACCTGTCAAGCCGCCGCAGGCGCTGGAGATGGTGCGCATCCTGGTCAAGGGCCACGAAGCTGTTGCCCGCACCGCCCGCGAACTCTTTCCGCTGGCCGACAAAGCCAGCGACGAGCCCACCGCCGACCTGCTGACCCAGCGCCTGAC
>JAZKIE010000452.1:1593-15806 GCA_040385025.1 Pseudomonadota bacterium
GGGTGACAAGCCGCCTGCGCCTCTACCTTGAACTGATCCGCTGGGACCGCCCGGCCGGCTGGCTGCTGCTGTTGTGGCCCACGCTGTCGGCGTTGTGGGTCGCGTCGCATGGTTTCCCCGGCTGGCACCTGATCGCGGTGGTCACGCTGGGCACCATCCTGATGCGCAGCGCCGGTTGCTGCCTCAACGATGTGGCCGACCGCGACTTTGACCGCCACGTCAAACGCACGGCGCAGCGGCCGGTGACGCGTGGCGCGGTGCCGGTCCGGGAAGCGCTGCTGCTCGGTGCGGTGCTGGCGCTGATGGCTTTCGGCCTGGTGCTCACGACCAACACCAGCACCATCGCCTGGTCCTTCGCGGCGCTGGCCATCGCGGTGATTTACCCCTATGCCAAACGGTTTGTGTCCATGCCGCAGGCGGTGCTGGGGGTGGCTTTCAGCTTCGGCATTCCGATGGCCTTTGCCGCCGTGCAGTCACGCGTGCCGGCACTGGCCTGGCTGCTGCTGCTGGGCAACCTGTTCTGGGTGATTGCCTACGACACCGAATACGCCATGGTCGACCGGGACGATGACCTCAAGATCGGCATGAAAACCTCGGCCATCACGCTGGGCCGCTTCGATGTGGCGGCGGTGTTGGCCAGTTACCTGATCTATCTGTCTATTTGGGCTGTAGCCCTCGTGGATATTGCGCAAACAGCTATCTATTTCATAGCAATTGGCGTCGCGCTGGTGCAAGCCCTGTGGCACGTCTGGTTGATCCGCAGGCGCGGGCGTGAGGCGTGTTTCAGGGCCTTCCGGCTGAACCACTGGCTGGGCTTCACCGTGTTTGCCGGTATTGCGCTGTCGTATGCGCTGGCTGGCAGCTAGCTGCCCAATTTCGCTACAAAAAATATAGCTGGTCGCGCTCGCTGGCTATGGGCTGGAGCCATTTTTCACTCATGAACTTCAGTCGACGCCGAACTCGTCGCCCAGTTCGGCGGCGCGCTGCCGTGCGGCGTGTATGGCGTGCATGAAGTGCTGTTTCACCCCGGCTTGTTCCATGGCGGTCAGCGCCGCGTAGGTGGTGCCGCCTTTGGACGTCACGCGTTCACGCAGTGTCTCGGGCGGCTCGCTCGATGCTTGTGCGAGCGCCGATGCGCCGACAAAAGTTTCGACCGCCAGCGTGTGCGCCTGCGCGCGGCTCAGGCCCATCCCGGTGCCCGCCTGCACCATGGCCTCGATGAAATAAAACACATAGGCCGGCCCCGACCCCGACAGGGCGGTCACGGCATCCAGCGCTTCTTCCTGCTCCAGCCACAGTTGCGCCCCGGTGGTCTGGATCACGCGTTCGACCGCCAGCCGGTCCGCTGCGGTGACTGCTGGTCGGGCGAACAGGGCGGTCATGCCCTTGCCCACCAGCGCCGGGGTATTGGGCATGGCGCGCACGATGCGTTCGGTGCCCAGCCAGCCGGCGATGCTGCCCGAGCGGATGCCGGCCGCCACGCTCAGGTGCAGCGCCTGGCCGGTGTGGGGCCCGGCCTGCAGCGCGGCTTGCCTGAAAGTCTGGGGCTTGACGGCCCAGACCACCAAACCGGCCGACGCCAGGGTGGCGCCGGGTTCTGCCTGGGCCACGATGCCAAATTCCGCTTCGAGTCTGGCGCGCTGCTCAGCCCACGGTTCCACGATCTGGATCTGGGTGGCAGGCATGCCTTGCTTGCGCAGCCCGCCGATGATGGCGCTGGCCATGTTGCCACCACCGATGAAGGCGATGGCGCTGTGTGCTGTCTCTGTGTGCAGTGGTGAAGTCATGGTGTTCAGTCAAAAAATTCAAAGGCCAGCCATTGGGTGATTTGGCGCGAATTGAAATTGTCGTCGCTGATGAAGTGCAGGCTGCGGTTGCCGCTGGCAAGGCGGGGCCCCCAGCACATGCCTTCGGTATTGTCGAGGCGATCCAGCCGGGCGCCGCTGCCTGCGCCAGTGAACGCCGAAAAGTCGGCCAGCAGCTCTTTCGCGACGGGCTGGTAAGCGTCCGGGCGCAGCGTTGGCAGGCCCAGGGTGTCCGAGCCGAGCCGTGTGTCGATCAGGTAGAGGCGCAGCGAATTGCCGGTGGCGGGGCCGTGTCCGGCCATGTAGGCCCGCTCCAGCACCAGCATGCGCTGCGCATCGAGCATCAGGATCTCGGTCACGCCGTTGTCGGCCTGGGTGGCGGGCGGTATGGGTGCGCCCGGAACAGCATCAGGAACATAGGCAATTTGCCGCAGCACGGTGGCGCTGGCCAGATCGATCTCGGTGAAACGACAGGGGCCGCCGGCAGCCTGCACGGTCGGGACCGGGCCGTCCTGGCGCAGCGCGCTTTCCATCGCGATCCAGGCGCGGCTGCCGTCAGGCGTCAGGGCCAGACCCTCCAGCGCCCGGTTGCTGCGTGGCCCCTGGGTGAGCTGGAAATCAAACATGGGTGGCAGCGCAAATTCGCGCAGCAGTGTGCCGTCGGCGCGGCTTTCGCGCAGCGCCGGTGCGGCACCCGTCAGGGCATGGCCCTCGCTGGCCCACAGCAGGCTCTGGCTGGCCGCGCGCCAGCGGATGGCCTCCGGGTCGGGAACGTTGACGCCCCGCAGCGCGGCCGGGTAAGTGCTGCCGTCGGCCTGGCGCAAAAAAGTCACGCGCCTGAGCTCGGGTTCACCGAGGCGGTGGGCTTCCATGGTGATGCTTGCGGTATAAAAACGCGCCGGGTTGATGGCCGAGCCGTCGTCACTGAGCAGGTAATACAGGCCGCTGGCGTCGTCGTAGTCGATGCCCGACAAGCCGCCGACGGTGCTTCCCTGAAACTGAAGCCGGTGCGGCAAACGCGCTTCGCCGATCAGCCGCAAGCGGTTGCGTGGGGATGATGGTGAAGCTGGCGCCGCATACACGCCCGGCAAGCCTGCCAGGCCCAGAGTGGCTGCTGCGCCAAAGCGCAGCGCCTGGCGCCGGTTCCATCCGGATGCAGGTGGGAGGAGGTCGGCGTGGCCAGGCATGGCGCGAGTCTAGCGGCGGGGCAAGGACGCCGTGTGACAAGCCCGGCCCTGGCGCCTAAAGCGCCACGGTCTGCCGCACCGCATGTTCCCAGCGCGCCATTCGTTCGGCGGCGCGGCTGGCGTCCAGGGTAGGCAGAAAGCGGCGCTCGCTGCGCCACAGCGCAGACAACTGTTCTGTATTTTGATAAACGCCGCTGGACAGGCCGGCCAGGTAGGCCGCGCCCAGCGCGGTGGTTTCCGTCACGGCAGGCCGCACCACCGGAATGCCCAGCAGGTCGGCCTGGAACTGCATCAGCAAATCGTTGACGCAGGCGCCGCCGTCGACGCGCAGCTCGGCCACGGGTGCGGCGCCGGCAGCCACCGCATCGCGGCTCATGGCCTGCAGCAGGGCCGCGCTCTGGTAAGCAATGCTTTCGAGCGAGGCCCGGGCGATATGCGCCAGCGTGGTGCCGCGGCTCAGGCCGGTGATGGTGCCGCGGGCCTCGGGTTTCCAGTAGGGCGCGCCCAGACCGGTGAAGGCCGGCACCACCATGACACCGCCGGAATCAGGCACGCTTTCGGCCAGCGCCTGCACCTCGCCGCTGCCCTTGATCGCATGCAGGCCGTCGCGCAGCCACTGCACCACAGCGCCGCCGACAAAGACGCTGCCTTCAAACGCGTATTCGGTCTGCGGCGTGACTTGCGCCGCGCTGGTGGTCAGCAGGCCGTTGTGCGAGGTCTGAAACTTGTTGCCGGTGTGCATCAGCATGAAGCATCCGGTGCCGTAGGTGTTCTTGGCCATGCCTTCCTTGAAGCAGGCCTGGCCGAACAGCGCGCTTTGCTGGTCGCCTGCCACGCCGGCAATCGGGATGGCGGCGCCCAGCAACTCCGGCAGCACCTCGCCATAGTGCGCGCTGGACGGCCGCACCTCGGGCATCAATGAGGCCGGAATATCCAGCAGCGCCAGCAACTCCTCATCCCAGCGGTTGCTGCGCACATTGAACAGCATCGTCCGTGAGGCATTGGTGACATCGGTGGCGTGTAGCTTGCCGCCGGTGAGCTGCCACATCAACCAGCTGTCCACCGTGCCGAAGGCGAGTTCGCCGCGTTCGGCCTGCTGCCTGGCCTGTGGCACCTTGTCGAGCAGCCATTTGAGCTTGGTGCCGGAAAAGTAGGCGTCAATCAGCAGTCCCGTCTTTTCCTGGATCAGGCCGGCCTTTCCGTCCTGACGCAGTTGCGCGCAGGTGGCTTCGGCCCGGCGGTCCTGCCAGACGATGGCGTGGTGCACCGGCTGACCGGTCTTGCGGTTCCACAGCACCGTGGTTTCGCGCTGGTTGGTGATGCCCAGCGCGCGGACGTCACCGGCATTGAGACCGGCCTTGGCCAGGGCCTCACGGGCGGTCGCCAATTGCGTGCGCCAGATTTCCCTGGGGTCGTGCTCGACCCAGCCAGGTTGGGGGTAGATCTGGGGCAGCTCCTGCTGCGCCAGCGCCACGATATGGCCTTGTTCGTCGAACACGATGCTGCGCGAGCTGGAGGTGCCCTGGTCCAGGGCGAGCAGGTAGGTCATGGGGGGTCTTCAGTGGGGGCGATGTCGCAGACAACACCTGCGTCGGCCAGCAAGGCCGGAAACGGCTCGGGCGGTGGCTGGTCGGTGAACAGCCGGTTGATTTGCGAGAGTGTGGCCAGCTCGACCATCGCGGGCCGGTTGAACTTGCTGCTGTCGGCAGCCAGCCAGACCTCGCGTGCGTGGGAAATGATGGTCTGCGCCACTTTGACCTCGCGGTAGTCGAAGTCACGCAGCGAACCATCGGCTTCAATGCCGGAAATGCCGATCAATGCGATGTCTACCCGGAACTGGCGGATAAAGTCGACCGCCGCCTCGCCGACGATGCCGCGGTCACGCGGGCGCACCACACCGCCGGCCACGATCACTTCGCAGTTGGAGTTACCGCTCAGGATGGCCGCGACGTTGAGGTTGTTGGTGATGACGCGCAGGCCCTTGTGGTGCAGCAATGCCCGGGCGATGGCCTCGGTGGTGGTGCCGATGTTGAGGATCAGCGAGCAGTTGTCCGGCACTTCGGCGGCGACGGCGCGGGCAATCCGCGCCTTGCCGTCGGCGTTGAGGCTTTCGCGCTGCCGGTGCGCCAGGTTTTCAATCGTCGAGCTCGGCACGCGCACACCGCCATGGAAGCGCGCCAGCAGACCCGCTTCGGACAGACGCTGAACATCGCGGCGCACCGTTTGCAGTGTGACTGCGAGGGTATCGGCGAGTTGTTCGACAGTGACGGAGCCACGCGTGCGGACTTCGTCGAGTAGTTTGAGTTGTCGGGGATTGGAGTTCACACGTTATTTTGCTTCAGAGTGAAACGACTTTATATCGAAACAAAAAGAAACAAATCAGGGAAACCATGTATTCAAAACGCGCATAAAGGAATAAAAATAGAAAAGATACGAACTTAGAGAAATTCATCTTGAATACTGCTTTCTGTTTGACCGGCGCGACCGAGAACCTCGACATGAAGGGCGCGTGATGCAGCTTTTACTGGAGGGCATCAGCAAAAAAGTGGGCGCTGAGACATGGCTTCACGACATGAGTCTGGCGCCGCGGACCGGGGAGGTCACGGTGCTGCTGGGCGCCACCCAAGCCGGCAAAACCAGCCTGATGCGCATCATGGCCGGGCTGGATGTGCCCAGCATGGGCCGGGTGCGTGTCGATGGCGCCGACGTGACCGGCATGCCGGTGCGCCAGCGCAACGTGGCCATGGTCTATCAGCAGTTCATCAACTACCCCTCGCTCCGGGTGGCCGACAACATTGCTTCACCGCTGAAGCTGCGCGGTGAAAAAAACATAGACCAGCGCGTGCGCGAGATTGCCGGGCGGCTGCACATCGAGATGTTCCTGGATCGCTACCCGGCCGAACTGTCTGGCGGGCAGCAGCAGCGCGTCGCACTGGCGCGTGCGCTCGCCAAGGGCGCACCTTTGATGCTGCTCGACGAACCCCTGGTCAACCTCGACTACAAGCTGCGTGAGGAGCTGCGCGAGGAGTTGACGCAGTTGTTTGCGGCCGGTGATTCGACCGTTATTTATGCGACGACCGAGCCCGGTGAGGCCTTGCTGCTGGGCGGTTACACCGCTGTACTGGACGGGGGCGAGTTGCTGCAATACGGGCCGACCGCAGAAGTTTTCCACGCGCCGAAATCGCTGCGGGTGGCACGTGCTTTCAGTGACCCGCCCATGAACCTGATGGCCGCTGTCGTGAGCAATCAGGGTGTGCAACTGGTGGGCGGGCCAGACCTGGGCCTGGCTTTGCCGGCCGGTGCCACACAGTCGGTGACGGTAGGCGTGCGCGCCAGTGCATTGCGCGAGGCCTGGCGCGACGGTGACATCACGCTGGCCGGCAAGGTGGAGCTGGCGGAGATCTCCGGTTCCGACACCTTTGTGCACGTGAGTACGGCCGTGGGCGAGCTGGTTGCCCAGCTCACCGGTGTTCACTATTTTGAGCTCGGTGCGGCGCTTTCGCTGTACCTGCATCCATCGCAGGTTTATGTGTTTGATGCCGGCGGCGCCTTGCTGGTGGCGCCGCGTCGCCAGGGAGGGGCGTGAGATGGCCCGCATAGACCTGGACCTCGCACATGCCTACAAGGCCGATCCGCGCGAGGACGCCGACTACGCATTGCTGCCACTGAAAATGAGCTTCGAAGACGGCGGCGCCTATGCGTTGCTGGGCCCGTCGGGCTGTGGCAAGACCACCATGCTCAACCTGATTTCGGGTTTGCTGGCGCCGTCGCAAGGCACGGTGAGTTTTGACGGCCGGGACATGACACACGCCACACCGCAGGAGCGCAACATCGCGCAGGTGTTCCAGTTCCCGGTGATCTACGACACCATGACGGTGGCTGAAAATCTGGCCTTTCCGCTGCGTAACCGCAAGATGCCGGAAGCGCAGATCAAGAAACGCGTTGGCGAAATCGCCGAGATGCTGGAGATGAGCGGACAGCTCAACCAGCGCGCAGCAGGCCTGGCCGCTGACGCCAAGCAGAAAATCTCGCTGGGCCGCGGTCTGGTACGGCCCGATGTCTCGGCGGTGCTGTTTGACGAACCGCTGACAGTGATCGACCCGCACCTGAAGTGGCAGTTACGCCGCAAGCTCAAGCAGATTCACCACGAACTCAAGCTGACGCTGATTTATGTCACGCATGACCAGGTCGAGGCGCTGACCTTTGCGCAGCAGGTGGTGGTGATGACCCGTGGCCGCGCCGTGCAGATTGGCTCGGCCGACGCGCTGTTTGAACGCCCCCAGCACACCTTTGTGGGCCATTTCATCGGTTCACCCGGCATGAATTTCCTGCCCACACGTGCCGACGGCGACAGCCTGGTCATCGCGGGCCATCCCCTGTCCATGGCAGCGGGACGGGAGTTGCCGGCGGGAGACTACAAACTCGGCATCCGGCCCGAATACGTCGCTCTGGCGGCCAGCGGTGCGGCCGGCGCCTTGCCTGCGACGGTGACGCGCGCGCAGGACGTCGGCACCCACCTGATGCTCACCGCCAGCATTGGTGACAGTGCACTCAAGGTCCGCCTGCATGCCGGAGTGTCGCTGCCGCAGGTGGGGGACACCGTCTGGTTGCAGGTGCTGGGCACGCACACCTGTTTTTACAAAAACGAGGAGCTCGTGGCATGAGCACAGCGCAGAACTGTTTCAGGCAAGTCAAGGCCCCCTCGGGGGGCGGTGAAGCCGCCCCGGCGGCAAACGTGGAGGCACCATGAGCACGACCACCAAACCCGTCAACCAGAAGGCCTGGCTGCTGGTGTTGCCGGTCATCATCTGCGTGGCCTTCTCGGCCATCCTGCCCCTGATGACCGTGGTCAACTATTCGGTCCAGGACATCATTTCGCCCGAGCGGCGCGTGTTTGTCGGCACCGAATGGTTTGCGGCCGTCATGCGTGACGAGGACTTGCACGCCGCGCTCTGGCGGCAACTCACGTTTTCATTCGCGGTGCTGGCGGTCGAGGTCCCGCTGGGCATTGCGCTGGCGCTGTCCATGCCGTCGCAAGGCTGGAAGTCGTCGGCGGTGCTGGTTCTGGTCGCGTTGTCCTTGCTGATTCCCTGGAACGTGGTGGGCACCATCTGGCAGATCTACGGCCGCGCCGACATCGGCCTGATGGGCATGCTGCTGCAGAAGATGGGCTTCGACTACAGCTACACCGGTAATGCCCTGCATGCCTGGATCACCGTGCTGGTCATGGATGTCTGGCACTGGACGCCGCTGGTTGCCTTGCTGTGTTACGCCGGCCTGCGCTCCATTCCGGATGCCTATTACCAGGCGGCACGCATCGACGGGGCGAGCAAGTTTGCGGTGTTCCGCTACATCCAGCTGCCCAAGATGCGCGGCGTGCTGATGATCGCCGTGTTGCTGCGTTTCATGGACAGCTTCATGATTTACACCGAGCCCTTTGTGCTCACGGGCGGCGGTCCGGGCAATGCCACGACCTTCCTGTCGCAGTACCTGACGCAGAAAGCCGTGGGGCAGTTTGACCTCGGGCCTGCGGCGGCATTCTCGCTGATCTATTTCCTCATCATCCTGCTGCTGTGTTTCATCCTCTACAACTGGATGCAGCGCGTGGGCACTCAGACCAAGGAGGTGAGCTCATGAATGAAAAACGCTTCCACAAGCGGTCCTTGTTCCTGATCGCCTACATCATCTTTGCCTTGCTGCCCATCTACTGGATGGTCAACATGAGCTTCAAGACCAACGCGGAAATCCTGTCGAGCTTCTCCTTTTTTCCGCAGCAGTTCACCTGGGCCAACTACCGGACCATCTTCACCGATCCGTCCTGGTACTCGGGCTACATCAACTCGCTGATCTATGTGGCGATCAATACCGTGATCTCGATCACGGTGGCCTTGCCTGCCGCCTATGCGTTTTCCCGCTACAGCTTTATCGGCGACAAACACGTCTTTTTCTGGCTGCTGACCAACCGCATGACGCCGCCTGCCGTGTTTTTGCTGCCCTTTTTTCAGCTCTACACCACGGTGGGGCTGATGGACACCCACATCGCAGTTGCACTCGCCCATTTGCTGTTCAACGTGCCGCTGGCGGTCTGGATTCTGGAGGGCTTCATGAGTGGCATCCCGCGCGAGATCGATGAGACGGCGTATATCGACGGCTATTCCTTCCCGCGTTTTTTCATGCGCATCTTCCTGCCATTGATCAAGGCGGGTGTCGGTGTGGCCGCTTTCTTCTGTTTCATGTTCAGCTGGGTCGAGCTGCTGCTGGCCCGCACGCTGACCAGCGTCAATGCCAAGCCCATCGTGGCGACGATGACGCGTACGGTGTCTGCCTCGGGCATGGACTGGGCGACGCTGGCGGCTGCAGGCGTGCTGACCATCGTGCCCGGCGCCATCGTGATCTGGTTTGTGCGGCATTACATCGCCAAGGGTTTTGCGATGGGCCGGGTGTGAAGCGAGGGGCGAGGGGCCCCGCGTGCGGGGATCGACCAGCGGAACGCCCGGCGAAAGAGGGGGCTCGATGCCCCCGACTGAGAAAAGGAGTTACTGATGTTTGAGTGGATGGCCTGGACACTGCCAGTGGCGGTATTTTTTACCTGCATCGTGCTGATGCTGATTGGCATGACTGTCTGGGAACTCAAATCCCCGACCACCTTGCGGCGCGGCTTTTTGCCGCTCGAGACCACGCGGGGCGACCGCTTGTTTATCGGCTTGTTGACGGCCGCCTATGTCAACCTGATTTTTATTGGCATCAGCGGCAAGCTCGCCGTCTGGTTGGGGCTGCAGACCGATGTGTCGATATGGATCAGTTTTATTGGGTCGATGCTGCTTTTGGGATTGATTCTCCGAAAAGGCTAGCGACACCGGTTCAGGAGACAGGCGCACGGCAACCCTTCCCCGCCGGCGCGCCAGGGAGAAAAGCGGGAAGCCTATGAGGAGACGAACGTGAACTTTGATCTGAATGCCGCAGCCCTGGCTGCGATACACACACCGGAGGTGACTCCATGAAACGCTCGATGTACACACTGTCCGCCATCGGCGCTGCCGCGCTGATGTTGACGGCCTGCGGCAAGAAGGAAGAGCCTGTAGCCGCAGCGCCACCAGCGGTGACGGCGCCTGCGCCAGCCGCTGCTCCTGCTGTCGCGGTTTCCGATGCCGCAAAAAAATGGATTGACAATGAGTTCCAGCCTTCCACGCTGACCAAAGACCAGCAGGCCACAGAGATGAAATGGTTCATCGATGCCGCAGCCAAGCTCAAAGCCAAGGGCGTCAGCGAAATCTCTGTGGTGTCCGAAACCATCACCACCCACGAGTACGAGTCCAAGACGCTGGCCAAAGCCTTCGAGGAAATCACCGGCATCAAGGTCAAGCACGACCTGATCCAGGAAGGTGATGTGGTTGAAAAACTGCAGACATCGATGCAGTCCGGCAAGTCGATTTATGACGGCTGGATTTCGGACTCGGACCTGATCGGTACACACTACCGTTACGGCAAGATCCTGGCCCTGTCCGACTACATGGAAGGCACCGGCAAGGAGTTCACCAACCCTGGCCTGGACCTGAAGGACTTTATCGGCACCAGCTTCACCACCGGTCCCGACAAGAAGCTGTACCAGTTGCCCGACCAGCAGTTTGCCAACCTCTACTGGTTCCGCGCTGACTTGTTTGCCAAGCCGGACCTGCAGGAAAAGTTCAAGGCCAAATATGGTTACGACCTCGGGGTGCCGCTCAACTGGTCGGCTTACGAGGATATCGCCGCCTTCTTCTCCAACGACGTGAAGACCATCGACGGCAAACCTGTTTACGGCCACATGGACTACGGCAAGAAGGACCCTTCGCTCGGCTGGCGTTTCACCGATGCCTGGCTGTCGATGGCCGGCACCGCCGACATCGGTAACCCGAACGGGCTGCCAGTGGATGAGTGGGGCATACGCGTGGGCGACGACAAGTGCACACCGGTGGGCGCCTCGGTTTCGCGCGGTGGTGCGACCAACTCGCCGGCCGCTGTGTACGCGCTGACCAAGTACGTGGACTGGATGAAGAAATTCGCCCCCAAGGAAGCGACAGGCATGACCTTTGGTGAAGCCGGCCCGGTGCCGGCCCAGGGCCAGATCGCGCAGCAGATCTTCTGGTACACCGCTTTTACAGCCGACATGATCAAGCCCGGCTTGCCGGTGGTGAATGCCGACGGCACGCCCAAGTGGCGCATGGCACCCGGCCCGAACGGACCTTACTGGAAGCAGGGCATGCAAAACGGTTACCAGGACGTCGGCTCATGGACCTTTTTCAAGGACCACGACGCCAACCGCACGGCCGCCGCCTGGCTGTATGCGCAGTTCGTGACCGCGAAGACCATCTCGCTGAAGAAGACCATCGTCGGTCTCACACCGATCAGGGAGTCCGACATCCAGTCGAAAGCGATGACTGACATGGCACCCAAGCTCGGGGGGCTGGTGGAGTTCTACCGCAGCCCGGCGCGTGTTGCCTGGTCGCCCACGGGAACCAACGTCCCCGACTATCCCAAGCTCGCGCAGCTCTGGTGGAAAAACGTGGCCCAGGCTGTGACTGGCGAGAAAACGCCGCAGGGTGCGATGGATACGCTGGCTGACGAGATGGATCAGGTTTTGGGCCGGCTGGAACGCGCGGGTATGGCTCAATGCCCTCCCAAGCTCAATCCGAAGGGCGATCCGGCCAAGTACCTCAGCGACACCGGCGCGCCGTGGAAAAAACTGGCCAATGAAAAACCAAAAGGCGAAACCATCAACTACGACAAGTTGCTGCAGGCCTGGAAGGACGGCAAGGTCCGCTAGGTTGCGGCTATGCGGGCCCGGCCCGCATGTTGATTGAACTTTGGAGGTGCGTGTGAACGGGGTTTGCACGCACCTGCCAACAAGATGGCGAAACCTGCGCAGGGGTTTCCTTGGAGATAGACAATGGAGCCCATGATTTCTGATTCCCCGGCATTGCCGACGCAACGCGCAGACCTGATAGAACGCCTCAAGGCGCCCCACACCTACGATATCGCCATCATCGGCGGAGGTGCCACCGGACTCGGCGTGGCACTGGACGCAGCGGCGCGAGGGTTCTCCGTGGTTCTGGTTGAATCACACGACTTTGCCAAGGGCACATCCTCACGCGCTACTAAATTGGTACACGGCGGTGTTCGTTACCTGGCGCAGGGCAATATTTCCCTGGTCAGGGAGGCTTTGCATGAGCGCACCCGCTTGCTGGCCAATGCGCCACATCTGGCACAGCCCCTGCCTTTTGTGATGCCTTCCTATAAATTCTGGGAGGCTCCTTTTTATGGCGTCGGTTTGAAGATGTACGACGCGCTCGCCGGCAAGGCTGGTCTGGGCGACACCCAGTTTTTGAGCCGCGCCGAAACTCTGCGCGATCTTCCGACGGCCAGGCAGGCCGGTTTGAAGGGGGGCGTCAAGTACTGGGATGGCCAGTTTGACGACGCGCGTCTGGCGCTGGCGCTGGCGCGCAGCGCGGCGCGCGCGGGCGCCTTGCTGGTTAACTATTGCGCTGCTACCGGTCTTGTCCATGAGGCGGGCAAGCTGGTTGGCTTGCGCGTTGAAGATCAAGAAAGTGGGCAAACACTTACGCTACGAGCAAATTGCATTGTGAATGCGGCCGGCGTTTGGGTTGACGAGTTGCGCGTGCTGGACGGCCAGGCCATTGGCCGCGAAGCCCGTCCCATGGTGGCGCCCAGCCAAGGCGTACACATCGTGGTTGACCGCTCTTTTCTGCCCACGGACCATGCCTTGCTGGTTCCCAAAACGGCCGACGGCCGGGTCTTGTTCGCCGTGCCGTGGCTGGGCAAGACGATTCTCGGCACCACCGACACGCCGCGCAACGACCTGGCACGCGAGCCTCTGGCGTTCCGGGAGGAGGTGGACTTCATCCTGGGCGAGGCAGGGCGTTACCTCAGCAAGGCGCCCGGCCCGGCCGATATCAAAAGTATCTGGGTGGGACTTCGACCTCTCGTCAAACCACCGGAAGACGACGGCGACCGCACCCAGGCGCTGTCGCGTGAACACACAGTGCTGGTCAGTAAAAGCGGTTTGGTCACCGTGACTGGCGGCAAGTGGACCACTTACCGCGCCATGGCCGAGGATGTGCTGGACAACTGTTTTGCCAGAGGCCTGCTGGCCAGGCGGCCGGGCGGGGTGACCGATGATCTCCGGCTGGTGGGTGCCCAATCGTCCGGCCACCGGATTAGCGACGCCCCTGGCTTGCACCTGTATGGCAGCGACGCCGGGGGTGTTCAAGCTCTGCCGGGCGCCGACCGGGTTCTTGGCGGCGGCTTGACCGAGGCCATGGTGCGGTTCGCTGCGCGTCACGAATACGCCAGAACCGTCGAGGATGTGCTGGCCCGACGCTCGCGCTTGCTGTTCCTCGACGCCGAGCTCGCCAAATCCCTGGCGGCCGAGGTGGCAGGCTTGCTTGAGCAAGAGGGCCAGCCCCACCCCCGCCTGCAGGCGTTTTTGGCCCTGGCCGACCAATATCTGACGCTGCCGCTCTGATGCCAGCCGGCAGGCTGACGCCAAGTCGAGCGGTCGGTCCGCCAGGGTGCTCCTGAATTTATAGCGTTTATCCCTTGCAGGACGTGGGCTGAAGGCCGGAATGCCCCGCGAGTTGGAAAATTCCCACGGTGCGTGCCGAATTGGGTGGGGCCATGTGTTGACAAGGACGCGCAATTTGCGCATAATCGTGGGCTTCGCTGTAAAAAGCTGAGAATTCTGCCTAACGGAAGCATTGCAAGTGGTTTGCGATGTGGACGACGGGCCCAAGACTGACTGGCAAGTCTTCCCGCAAGGGAAAAGGCGCCGGTGCAAGTTGGGACTAATTTAAATGATTCAAACGCAATCCAAACTCGATGTTGCTGACAACACGGGTGCCAAATCCGTGATGTGCATCAAGGTGCTGGGCGGATCCAAGCGCCGGTACGCCAGCGTTGGTGATGTCATCAAGGTGAGTATCAAAGAAGCCGCTCCACGTGGCCGCGTCAAAAAAGGCGAGGTTTACAGTGCTGTGGTCGTTCGCACCGCCAAGGGCATTCGCCGCGGTGACGGCTCCCTCGTCAAATTCGATGGCAACGCAGCAGTGTTGCTTAACGCCAAGCTGGAGCCTATCGGCACCCGCATCTTCGGACCGGTCACGCGCGAACTGCGCACCGAGAAGTTCATGAAGATCGTGTCCCTGGCTCCTGAAGTTCTGTAAGG
>JAZKIE010000453.1:0-1917 GCA_040385025.1 Pseudomonadota bacterium
GCGCCGAAAGGCTCGTCGAGCAGCAGCACCTTGGGCTCGACCGCGAGCGCGCGTGCCAGCGCAATCCGCTGGCGTTGCCCGCCCGAGAGCTGCGAGGGGAAGCGGTCGGCCAGCCAGTCGAGCTGCACCAGGCCCAGCAACTCATGCACTTTTCTCTTGATCTCGGCGTCGCTGGGGCGCAGGCCGCGCGGCTTGACGCGCAGGCCAAAGGCGACGTTTTCAAACACTGTCATGTGGCGGAACAGCGCGTAATGCTGGAACACAAACCCGACCTGGCGCTCGCGCACATGCACGTCGGTCGTGTCTTCGCCACTGAAGAGGATGCTGCCCTGGTCGGCCGTTTCGAGCCCGGCAATGATGCGCAGCAAGGTGGTCTTGCCGCAGCCCGAGGGGCCGAGCAAGGCGACCAGTTCGCCCGATTCGATGTCCAGGCTGACGTCGCCGAGCGCCTGGAAGTTGCCGAAGTGTTTGCTGATGTTGCGGATTTCAATACTCATGAGGGTTCTCGTTTCTTGTGTTCAGGTCGCGCCGGCGGTGACGGCGGCCGGCGGCCGTTCGGGCGGCAGCTCGGCGGCGGCTTTGAGCTCCTGCTCGGCGCGCCATTCGGCCACCGACTTGATGAGCAGGGTCACCAGGGCCAACAAGGCCAGCAGCGAGGCCACCGCAAAGGCGGCCACCGACTGGTACTCGTTGTACAGAATTTCCACATGCAGCGGCAAGGTGTTGGTCTGCCCGCGGATGTGGCCGGACACCACCGACACCGCGCCGAACTCACCCATGGCGCGCGCATTGGTCAAAATCACGCCGTACAGCAGACCCCATTTGATGTTGGGCAGCGTCACATGCCAGAAGGTCTGCCAGCCGGTGGCGCCCAGCACAATGGCGGCCTGCTCTTCCTCGCTGCCCTGGGCCTGCATCAGCGGGATCAGCTCGCGCGCGATGAAGGGAAAGGTCACAAACACCGTGGCCAGCACAATGCCGGGCACCGCAAAAATCACCTTCATGTCGTTGGCCGCCAGCCAGGGGCCGAACCAGCCCTGGGCGCCGAAAACCAGCACATACATCAGGCCGGCCACCACCGGCGAGACGGAGAATGGCAAGTCCACCAGTGTCGTGAGAAACGATTTGCCGCGGAACTCGTACTTGGCAATCGCCCAGGCGGCCGAGACACCGAACACCAGGTTCAGCGGCACGGCAATCGCGGCGGCGATCAGCGTGAGTTCGATGGCGGACCAGGCGTCGGGTTCCTTCAAGGCGGCGAAGTAGGCGCCAAATCCCTTGCGCAGCGCTTCGGTGAAGACCGCCGCCAGCGGCAGCACCAGAAACAGAAACACAAAGATCAGCGCGATGGTGATCAGGGTGTAGCGCACCCAGGGTGCTTCACTGGTTCCGGCTCTCGTGCGACCGGCTTGGGTGGCTTTGGAAACAGATCCACTCATGCCGGTGCTCCCGCGTTGCGCCGCTGCCAGGCCTGCAGGCCATTGATCACCAGCAGCAGCACAAAGGAAATCACCAGCATCACCACGGCCACGGCGGTGGCGCCGGCGTAGTCGTACTGCTCAAGTTTGCCGATGATGATCAGCGGCGTGATCTCGGAGATCATGGGCATGTTGCCGGCGATAAAAATGACTGAGCCGTATTCACCGATGGCGCGTGCAAAGGCCATGGCAAAACCGGTCAGCAGCGCCGGCGTGATGTGCGGAAGAATCACCTTGGTAAAAATTTGCAGGCGCGTCGCGCCCAGGGAAGTCGCGGCTTCTTCAAGCTCTTTCTCGGCGTCTTCCAGCACTGGCTGCACCGTGCGCACCACAAAGGGCAGGCCAATGAAAATCAGCGCAATCACCACACCGGCCGGTGTGAAAGCCAGCTTGATGCCCAGGGGTTCGAGGTACTGGCCGATCCAGCCATTGCCGGCGA
>JAZKIE010000454.1:0-6665 GCA_040385025.1 Pseudomonadota bacterium
CCAACATGTTTGAAACTTTCCGTCGGTATTTTTCCACCGACCTGGCGATTGACCTCGGAACCGCCAACACCCTGATTTTTGTGCGCGACCGCGGCATTGTGCTCGACGAACCCTCGGTGGTTGCCATCCGCCACGAAGGCGGGCCGCAGGGCAAAAAAACCATCCAGGCCGTCGGCCATGAAGCCAAGGCCATGCTGGGCAAGGTGCCCGGCAACATCGAGGCCATCCGCCCGATGAAAGACGGCGTGATTGCCGACTTCACCGTCACCGAGCAGATGCTCAAGCAGTTCATCAAGATGGTGCATCCGCGCAGCTTCTTCAAGCCCAGCCCGCGCATCATCATCTGTGTGCCCTGCGGCTCGACCCAGGTCGAGCGCCGTGCCATCCGCGAAAGCGCGTTAGGTGCCGGCGCCAGCGACGTCTACCTGATTGAAGAACCGATGGCCGCAGCCATTGGCGCCGGCCTGCCGGTGTCTGAAGCCAGCGGCTCCATGGTGGTTGACATCGGCGGCGGCACCACCGAGGTCGGCGTGATCTCGCTGGGCGGCATGGTCTACAAGGGCAGTGTGCGTGTCGGCGGCGACCGGTTCGACGAGGCCATCATCAGCTACATCCGCCGCAACTACGGCATGCTGATCGGCGAGCCGACCGCCGAGGCCATCAAGAAAAACATCGGTTCAGCCTTTCCCGGCTCCGAGGTCAAGGAGATGGAAGTCAAGGGCCGCAACCTGTCTGAAGGCGTGCCGCGCAGCTTCACGATCTCCAGCAACGAGATTCTCGAAGCGCTGACCGACCCACTCAACAACATCGTCAGTGCCGTCAAAACCGCACTCGAACACACGCCGCCCGAGCTCGGCGCCGACATCGCCGACCGCGGCATGATGCTGACCGGCGGCGGCGCGCTGCTGCGCGACCTGGACCGCCTGCTGGCCGAAGAAACCGGTTTGCCGGTGCTGGTGGCTGAAGACCCGCTGACCTGCGTGGTGCGCGGTTGCGGCATTGCGCTGGAGCGCATGGATCGCCTGGGTTCCATCTTTACCTCGGAATAAGCCCAGTACAGCACCGATGCTGCCGCGCAGGCGCATGATTGACAGCAGACCATGCCCTTAGGAACCCTCGACAGAACCCCGCCGCCCTTTTTCAAACAGGGGCCGTCGGCCTTGTCCAAGCTGATGTTTTTCAGTGCGCTGGCCCTGTTCCTGATGGTCGCCGACATGCGCTTTCGGGTGACCCAGCCGATTCGCGCCGTCCTGGCCACCGCGCTTTACCCGGTGCAATGGCTGGCGCTGCAGCCGGTGCGCGCCGTGCAGGGCGGCGGCGGCTATTTCACTGCCTTGAGCCAGGCCAAAACCAGTGAGGAAGAAGCGCGCAAAAAACTCGCGCTGCAGTCGCTGCGGGCTGGCCAGGTGGAGCAATTGGCGCTGGAGAACAGGCGCCTGCGCAAGCTGCTGGACCTGCGCGAGCAAAAGGCCATCAGCGGCCAGGCCGCTGAGGTGTTGTACGACGCGCCCGATCCCTACACCCGCAAGATCATCATCGACAAGGGGCTGGCCCATGGCGTTGCACTCGGCTCGCCGGTGGTGGACGAGTCCGGCGTACTCGGCCAGGTCACCCGTGTGCATCCGCTGGTCAGCGAAGTGACCCTGGTGATCGACCGTGAACTGGCCATTCCGGTGCTCAACGCCCGCACCGGCGCGCGCAGCGTGGCCTATGGCGAGCCCTCGGCATCGGGCGGTGGGCTGGAGTTGCGTTTCATGGGCAGCAACTCGGATGTGCAGCAGGGCGATTTGCTGACCACCAGCGGCGTGGACGGGGTGTACCCACCGGGGCTGCCGGTGGCCAAAATCGAAAAAATCGAACGCCGTGCCGAATCGGCTTTTGCCCGCATTTACTGCACGCCGCAGGCCCTGGTCGGCGCGGCCGTGCATGTGATGGTGATCGAGCCGGTGTCGGGCCAGATTCCGCAGCGCCCGGCTGACGAACCGGCGCCGGGCCCGCTCAAGAAAGGAGCCGGAAAATGATCATGCCCTCGGGCCAGCAACTGCTGTTGCCGGCCAACCCTGTTTTTATCTGGACCAGCCTGATCATCGCCCTGCTGCTGGACATGCTGCCACTCGGGCGTGTGCCCTGGATGCCCGATTTTCTGGCGCTGGTGCTGGTGTTCTGGAACGTGCACCAACCGCAGCGCGTGGGCATCGGCCTGGCTTTCATGTTTGGCCTGGGCATGGATGTGCACCAGTCGGCGCTGCTGGGCCAGCATGCGCTGGCCTATACCGCGCTGAGTTTTTTCGCCACCATGATTCACCGCCGCCTGCTGTGGTTCACGGTGCCTTCGCAAGCCCTGCAAGTGCTGCCGATGTTTGCCGTGGCGCATGGGGTCGAGATCATCATCCGCATGAGCAGTGGCGGTATTTTTCCGGGCTGGACACTGCTGCTGGCCCCGCTGGCTGAGTCGCTGCTGTGGCCGGTGGTCAGCGTGATGTTGCTGGCACCGCAGCGCCGGGCGCCCAATCCCGATCAGAACAGGCCACTTTGATGCCCCCATGGTCGCTCACTTTGTGTAGCTCCCGCGGCCCCTGCTTGAAGGGAGCGGGCGGCTCAATTCGCCTGGTTCGGGCACTTATTGATCTGCGCGGGGTCCGACTGAAATGACCGAACTCCGGGATGTTGAAGCCGACCTGTCGCGCTTTCGCGCGCGGGTGCTGGTGGTGGGCCTGGTCATCCTGCTGGCCTTCTCGCTGGTCGCGGCCCGTCTCGTTTATTTGCAGGTGGTCCGGCACGACGACCTCAACGCGCAGGCCGAAAGCAACCGCACGGCGGTGGTCCCCATCGTGCCCAACCGTGGCCTGATCCTGGACCGCAACGGTGTGGTGCTGGCGACCAATTATTCCGCCTACACGCTGGAGATCACGCCCTCCAAGGTCAGGGACCTCGACGACACCATCGAGGCGCTGGGGCGTCTGGTGGAGATCACGCCGCGCGACAAGCGGCGCTTTAAAAAACTGCGTGACGAATCCAAAAATTTCGAGTCCTTGCCGATCCGTACCCGGCTGAGCGACGAGGAGGTGGCGCGTTTCGCGGCCCAGCGTTTCCGGTTTCCCGGCGTGGACATCAAGGCGCGGCTGTTTCGCAGCTACCCCTATGGCGAACTGGCCAGCCATGTGGTGGGCTACATCGGCCGCATCAACCAGGCGGAAAAGGCGCGCATTGAGGAAAACGACGAGGAAGGCAATTACCGCGGCACCGACTACATCGGAAAACTCGGCGTGGAGCAGAGTTTTGAGCAGCAACTGCATGGCCACACCGGCGTCGAGCAAGTGGAAACCTCGGCCGGTGGCCGGGCCGTGCGCAAGCTGGCCAGCAGTTCGGCCACGCCGGGCGACACGGTCATGCTGTCGATCGATATCAAACTGCAGAAACTGGTGGAAGACCTGTTCGGCGAGCGGCGCGGCGCGCTGGTGGCGCTGGACCCGAGCACCGGCGAAGTACTCGCCTTTGTCAGCAAACCAACCTTCGACCCCAACCTGTTTGTTGACGGTATCGACAGCGAAAGCTGGCAGGCCCTCAACGAGTCCATCGACAAACCACTGTTGAACCGGGCCCTGCGCGGCACTTACCCGCCGGGCTCGACCTACAAGCCGTTCATGGCCATGGCGGCACTGGAGTCCGGCAAGCGCCAGGCCGGCAGCATCACCAACGATACCGGCTCCTGGATGTTCGGCGGCCACCAGTTCCGCAGCCATGGCGCCGGGCTCGGTCCGGTGGACATGCACCAGAGCATCGTCAAGTCCAGCAATGTCTACTACTACGCGCTGGCCAACGATCTGGGCGTGGACGCGATGCACGATTTCATGAAACCCATGGGGTTCGGGCAAATCACGGGCATAGACATCCTCGGTGAAGTGAGCGGTGTCTTGCCCAGCCAGGCCTGGAAGCGGGACTATTACAAAAAACCAGAGCAGAAAAAATGGTACGCCGGTGAAACCATTTCTCTGGGCATCGGGCAGGGGTACAACAGCTTCACCATGCTTCAGCTGGCCCAGGCAACTGCCATCCTGGCCAACAATGGTGTCAAGCACAAGCCGCGGCTGGTGATTGCCACGCAGGATTCGGTAACACGCGCCAACCAGCCGGTGGCGCCCAGCGTCGGTGAAAACCTCGGCTACAAGCTGGACAACGTCGCCGTTGTTCGCAAGGCGCTGGTCAGCGTCACGCAGGACGGCACGTCGGCGCGGGTGTTCGCGGGCGCGGCTTACCTCAGCGGCGGGAAAACCGGCACGGCCCAGGCCAAGACGGTTGGCCAGAAAGACAAATACGACGCCCGCAAGCTGGAGGAACATCAACGCGACCACGCCCTGTACATGGCGTTTGCGCCAGCGGACAAACCCAAAATTGCGCTGGCCGTTGTGGTGGAAAACGCCGGCTTCGGCGCGGCTCATGCGGCGCCCATTGCCCGGCGCGTTTTCGACTACGTGTTGCTGGGCCAGTACCCCAATGAGGTCGATCTGGCCGCCGTGCAAAAAGGCCTGGCCGGTGCCCCGATTGGCAAGCCGCGCACCCTTGCTGAAGTGGCGGACCTGCTCACAGCCGGCGCTGCCGGGGGCGGGCGTGGCGCGGCATCGGCCGCTGCCAACGCAGCCAAGGCGGCCGCGATTGCCGAGGCCCTGAGCAAACTGGCGCCCACCGTGCCCGCCCAGGACGTCTATCCGGACTAGGCCGCCTGGCGGCCGGCGTTCCTTGTGCCGCCCAGGCTCCCAGGGCTAAGAGCGCCTGTCGGCAGGCCCTTGGGCCTTGGCGCTACTTCATAAAGGCGTCGTACCCGGTTTTTATGATCAAGGTGCTGACCACCCCGATAAACACAATGCGCACAAAACCGGCGCCGTGTTTGAGCGCCATGCGGGTGCCCAGAACGCTGCCGATGACATTGGCCACCGCCATGGTCAGCGCGAAATGCCACCAGACATGGCCTTTCCATGCGAACAGCAGCAGGGCCGCCAGGTTGGTGGATGTGTTGAGCAGCTTGGCCGATGCCGAGGCATTCAAAAAGTCATAGCCAAGCCAGCGCACAAACAAAAAGACAAAAAAGCTGCCTGTGCCGGGACCAAAAAATCCGTCGTAAAACCCCAGCACCAGCCCGATACAGCAGGCCGCAGCTGTCTCGGCATGGCCGCTGAAACGCGGTGCATGGTGCCGGCCGAGCTCTTTTTTGATCAGGGTGTAGAGCAGCACCGCCAGCAGCACAAAGGGCAGCGCCTTGCGCAAAAACCCCGGTGAGATGACGGTGACCAGCCAGGCGCCGCCCAGCGAACCGGCAAAACCCGCGGCCGCCGCCGGCAGCAGGGCCGACCAGCGCATGTCCACGCGGCGCGCATATTGCACGGTGGCGACCGCCGTGCCCCAGACCGACGCCCCCTTGTTGATACCAAAGAGCGTGGCCGGATGGGTGGTGGGAAAGACGGCAAACAGGGCGGGTACCAGAATCAGGCCGCCGCCGCCGACGATGGCGTCCACAAAACCCGCCAGCAGCGAGGCCACCGTCACGATCAGCAATTCCATGAGTCGATTGTCTCATCGGGCCTGCATGGCTTGTGGATGCGCCTGGGTGCATGCACTGATTCGGTACGTGGAGGCAAAAAAAAGCGCCGGGAAAGCCCGACGCTTTGTAAAAAACATCCCGGAGGATGCCAATATTTTCTAGTAAATCTGTTTGTCTCCTCGGCCCCTCTGCGAGCACCGTGGCCCGTCTGCAGGTCAGCAACTGTAGGTCGCGCACCCGCTTAGTGCATCAGGATTTTCCCTCCCCTGGGCCGCCTTCTCTTCGTGTGCCCGCCAGCTTGCTGGCATGACTTATGCCTTATGCCACTTGTTGTTGGGTTTATTCGCACAAAAACGGGAATCACTATGTACCGCAAGCGCGTTGTCAGGTTGGGTTTGTGTCTATGGCTGGCCATTGCCGGCTCTCAGGTCGGTGCGCAGGTACCCGCAACAACGCCAGTTGCTCCCGATGTGGCTGGCGCTGCGTCAGCACCGGTGGCGCCCCCTGCGCCGGTACCGGTGGCCGTCGCGCCACCTGCGCCGGCAGCGCCCGCCGTTTCGGCCCCGCCAGCACCTTTGAGTCGTCCTGGCATGGTCGCGGCAGACACCCTCAATGGCGCAGACACTGCCTGGGTCATGACATCGACCGCGCTGGTGCTGCTGATGACCTTGCCGGGCATTGCTCTTTTTTATGGCGGCATGGTGCGCAAGAAAAATGTGCTCAACACCATGGCCAGCGTGGTGGTCATTTGCGCGGTGATCAGCCTGCTCTGGTTTGCGTTTGCTTATTCGCTGGCCTTCACGCCCGGCAGTGGGGCCCTGGGCCATTTCATAGGTGGCAGCGAGCGGCTCTGGTTCGCCGGGCTGGACTACGTCAAGGACACGCAAAAAGTGGCGGTCAGCCACATCGCACCGAATATTCCCGAGTCGGTGTATGCGATGTTTCAACTGACCTTTGCCATCATCACGGCAGCGCTGGTGGTGGGCGCTTTTGTCGAGCGCATGCGGTTTTCAGCGATGCTGTGTTTCATCAGCCTGTGGACGGTGGCGGTGTATGCGCCGATCGCGCACTGGGTCTGGGAGCCCAATGGCTGGCTGGCCCGGCTTGGCGCGCTCGATTTTGCCGGTGG
>JAZKIE010000455.1:0-3230 GCA_040385025.1 Pseudomonadota bacterium
ATGGTGTACATGTCCAGCAAGCCCTGGGTGGGATGCGCGTGGCGGCCGTCGCCGGCATTGATCACGTGGACATGCGGCGCCACATGTTGCGCAATCAGGTAGGGCGCGCCCGACTCGCTGTGGCGCACCACAAACAGGTCGGCGGCCATCGCACTCAGGTTGGAGATGGTGTCGAGCAGGGACTCGCCCTTGGATGCGGAAGAACGCGCGATGTCGAGGTTGATCACATCGGCCGACAGCCGCGTGGCCGCGATCTCGAAGGTGGTGCGGGTGCGAGTTGAGTTTTCAAAGAAGAGGTTGAACACACTCTTGCCGCGCAGCAGGGGCACCTTCTTGACTTCGCGGTCGCTGACACTGACAAAGCTGGCGGCCGTGTCCAGGATTTGCGTCAGCGTGGCCTTGGGCAAACCTTCAATCGACAACAGATGGATCAGTTCGCCGTTTTTGTTGAGCTGCGGATTTCGTCGGTACAGCATGGTCAGGCCTTGCGCGCGGCCAGGCCGCCGGTAACGGGGTTCATGGGGTTGCTCCTTGCACCTGGAAACTGAAATGGCCGTCGTCGCTGCGCGCCAGGGCCAGCGATTGGGTGGCCGGTAGCGCCACGCGCGCTGCGGCAAAGTCGGCCTGAATCGGCAACTCGCGCCCGCCCCGGTCAACCAGCACCACCAGCTTGACGCTGGCCGGCCGGCCGTAGTCAAACAATTCATTGAGCACCGCGCGTATGGTGCGTCCGGTATACAGCACGTCGTCGAGCACGATCAGGTCGGCGCCATTGACATCAAAGGGCAGTACGGTCTGGCCGCTTGCCGACAGGCCGCGCCGCGCAAAATCGTCGCGGTGCATCGCCGAAGACAAGCTACCGGCCTCATCAACCAGCGCCAGATCGGTGCGCAGGCGCTCGGCCAGCCAGACGCCGCCGGATGCCACGCCGACCAGGCGGGGCACGCGATCATAGGTCGCCAGAAGCTGCTGCATGGCGCGGAGCACTTCGCGGTACAGGGCTTCGGCGTCCAGGGTCAGGCTGCTCATATCGGCCCCCATCCCTGGCGCCGCGCACAGGAATCCACCGCGTGACGCGGTTCTGCACTGCTCATGAAAGGCTCCTTAAAAACTGCTCGAGAATTATGCAGGCAGACGCCGCATCGGCATCCGGTGCGCCTTGTGACAGGGCTTCCGTCGTGCTGTAACGCTCATCAACCTCGAACACCTGCAGGCCAAAACGCCCGCGCAACTGGCGGGCAAATTTCAGTGCGCGCGCAGTGTTCTCATGGCTGGCGCCGTCGGGGTGATACGGGATACCGACGACCAGCGCGTCGGGTTGCCACTCACGGATCTTCAGGCCAATCGCCGCGAAACGGGCATCCCCCTCGGCGGCAATGCTGCCCTGCGGCGTGGCGGTACACGTGAGCCGGTTACCGGTGGCCACGCCGGTACGCTTGAGGCCAAAATCGAAAGCGAGAAAGGTTTGCAGATTGGCGGCCAAAACAGGCGGGGCCAATGTACTCATGCGTGGCCGGCCTCGGGAGACAGCGTCCAGCTCTGCAAACCCAGCAGCAGCAAGGCCTTGTCGTAACGCTGCTCGACCGGGGTGTCGAAAATCAGCGACAGATCGGCTTCGACGGTCAGCCAGCTGTTTTCGGAAATTTCGGATTCCAGCTGGCCCTCGCCCCAGGAGGAATATCCCAGCGAGACAAACACCTTGCGCGGTCCGGCGCCGGTGGACAAGGCTTCCAGCACATCGCGGGAGGTGGTCATCTCCAATCCGCCTGGAATGGTCATGGTGGAGGCGTACACCGACTCGTTGCCCGCGAGCATGCATTCATGCAGCACAAAGCCGCGCTCGGTCTGCACCGGGCCGCCCTGGAACACCGGAGACTCAGTCAGGTCATCGCGCCGCAGAGGCAAGGCGACCTTGTCGAACAGGTTCTTCAGGTTGATGTCACTGGGCTTGTTGATCACCAGCCCCAGCGCGCCACGGTCGCTGTGCTCGCACATATAGACCACACTTTTGGCGAAAGCCTCGTCGTCCAGACCGGGCATGGCAATCAGGAAGTGGTGGGTAAGATTGATCGGTGCAGAATCCATGGCCATGCCGCGATTTTACGCGCAGGGCGCTTTAACCGGCAAAAAATCGGCTGCAAAACCCGAATCCCGGCGACCCGCCTGCACACTTCGCCACACAGCAAGGTAAATTCCCCGAACATGAGCAAGCAATACGACACAGGCCTGATGTGGTTCCGCCGGGACCTGCGCTGCCAGGACAATGCTGCGCTATACCACGCGTTGAAGGCATGCCGCCAGGTCTTTTGCGTGTTCGTGCTGGACCGTGACATCCTCGACGCCCTGCCCCGTGCAGACCGCCGCGTCGAGTTTATCCGGGAGTCGCTGGTTGATCTTTCCAGGCAGCTGCAGCAATTGGCGAGTCAACATGGCATCGCGGAGGCCGGTCTGGTCACGCTGCATGGCCGCGCCACCGAGTCCTTGCCAGAGCTGGCCCGAGCGCTTTCCATCAACGCGGTCTTTGCCAACCACGACGATGAGCCGCAGTCGCTGGCACGGGACCAGCAGGTCGCCGGCGCCCTGGCGGGGTCCGGCATGGCTTTTCACAGCTTCAAAGACCATGTGATTTTTGAACGCCAGGAAGTGCTGACGCAGACCGGCAAGCCCTACAGCGTGTTCACGCCGTATAAAAACGCCTGGCTTAAAAAAGTGGATGCCTTTTACCTGCGTGCCTATCCGGTGGAAAACCACAGCGCGTCGCTGGCGCCGGTTCCTGTGGCATGGCGTGCAGCCGTGCCAGCGTTGGCTGCTTTCGGGTTTGAGCCGACCAATCTTGCGGCACTGAAAATTCCGGCCGGTAGCGCTGGCGGCAAGGGCTTGTTTGATGAATTTTTGGCGCGCATGGACCAATACCATGCCACCCGCAACTTCCCCGCCGTCAAGGGACCGAGTTACCTGGGTGTGCATCTGCGCTTCGGCACGGTATCCATCCGCGAGCTGGCGGCGACCGCCTTGCGCATGCAGCAAGGCGGCAGCGAGGGCGCCGCGGTCTGGCTCAGCGAGTTGATCTGGCGCGACTTTTATGCGCAGATCCTGAGCAACTTCCCGCGTGTGGCCACGGCGTCTTTCAAGCCGGAATACGACGCCATCCAGTGGGAGCAGGGACCACGCGCCCAGGCACTTTTCCAGGCCTGGTGCGAAGGGCGTACCGGCTACCCGCTGGTTGACGC
>JAZKIE010000455.1:3330-7088 GCA_040385025.1 Pseudomonadota bacterium
GTGGCAAATTCATCCGCAAATACCTGCCGCAACTGGCCGGACTCACGGGGGCCGCCTTGCACAGCCCGTGGCTGGCGAGCCCCGTGGAACTGGCTGCCGCCGGTATTGAGCTTGGCAAAAACTACCCGCTTCCAGTCGTGAAACACGATGAGGCCAGGGCTTTGACGCTGTTGCGTTATGCACCCGTGAAAAAGGCCAGCTAAGTCCGATTTGCTATATTTTTTATAGCTGCTCGCGCAACCTGGAAAAGGGCTGGAGGCCTTTTTATCTCAAGCCGCGAGCTCCGCACTGCAATAGTGGCGGATCAGGCTGAGCAACTCGTCTTCAGCGTAAGGCTTGCCAAGGTAGTGATCGACACCGAGTTCCTTGGCGTGTTCGCGGTGCTTCTCGGCGATCCGGGACGTGATCATGATGATGGGCAGGCTGCTAAGCCGCACGTCACCGCGAATGTTGCGCGCCAGGTCGAAGCCATCCATGCGCGGCATCTCGATGTCCGACAACACCACCGTAGGTCGCTCTTCCTGCAGCCGCTCCAGCGCCTGCAGGCCGTCGGCCGCCATGGACACGCGATAACCCTCGCGCTGCAGCAGACGCTGGGTCACGCGCCGCACCGTGATCGAATCGTCCACCACCAGGATCAGCGGGATCTGCGGCGCCACAGGTATGGGCGAAGCCAGGGCCATGCTGGTGCCACCGGCATCACCGGCCGCAGACTGTTCCAGCATGTGCGGCTCGGCACTGTCGGAACTCCAGCCGCGCGCCTGCTGTCCATACACGGTTGCCAGCGCCACCGGGTTGTAGATCAGCACCACCGCACCCGAGGCCAGCACCGACATGCCCGCCAGACCCGGCAGGCGCGATAGCTGAGGCCCGAGGTTCTTCACCACCACCTCCTGGTTACCCAGCACTTCATCGACGTGCAGGGCGATCCGCTGGGCGGCGCTTCGGAAAATAACCACCGGCGCGGTTTTACCCTGAGGCTCGCTGCTGCGGCGCGAGGCCTGCAGCAAGGCGCCTGACCAGAAGAAGGGAACGCTCTCGCCGGCTACGTCCAGCACGCCGCTGTTGTAGGCCTGCTGCAGGTCCTTGGCAGATATCCGGCGCACGGTCTCAACCACGTTGGCTGGCACACCCACCGAAGAGCCGCCCGTGCGCAGCATCACCACCTGCGTCACAGCCGTGGTCAGCGGCAGGACCAGCTTGAAGTTGGTGCCTTTGCCCGCCACGGTGGTGGTTTCAATCCGGCCACCCAGGGCATTGACTTCGGAACGGACCACGTCCATGCCAATACCGCGGCCGGCGAGCTCGGTGACTTGTGAGGCGGTGGTAAAACCGGGCATGAAAATCATGTTGGCGGCTTCGTCGTCGCCGATTTGCTGCCCCGGTGCAATCAAACCGGATGCCTGGGCCTTTTCGCGAATGCGCTGCAGATTCAGCCCGGCGCCATCGTCGCGGAACTCCACCGACACGTCGTTGCCCGATTGCTGCACGCTCACGGTGATCAGGCCGCTGGCGTCCTTGCCCACGCCGGTGCGCGCCTCAGGGTCCTCAATGCCGTGGGCCACACAATTGCGCAGCAAATGTTCGAACGCCGGCGTCATGCGGTCCAGCATGCCACGGTCCATCTCGATGGTGCCGCCCTGCAGGTCAAGCCGCACCTGTTTGCCGGTTTCCTTCGAAGCCTGCCGAACCACGCGGTACAAGCGCTCCGAAATGCCCTCGAACTCCACCATGCGGGTACGCAGCAAGTCGCGCTGCAACTCCCGCGTCTGGCGCGCCTGGGCAATCAAATCGTCCTCGGTCGCTTCAACGGTGCGCTGCAACGTGCGCTGCACGGTTGCAACGTCGTTGACCGACTCGGCCATCATGCGTGTCAGCTCCTGCACGCGGGTGAAGCGGTCGAACTCCAGCGGGTCAAACCCGAGCTGCGCTTCCTTGGCCTGCTGCAAGCGCGACTGCATCTGGGTTTCTGAGTGCAACTCCACGTCACGCAATTGCGAACGCAAGCGGTTCAAGTTGCCGCTCAAATCGTTGAGCGAGCCGCGCAACTGATTGAGCTCGGCCTCCAGGCGGGAGCGTGTGATCATGACCTCACCGGCCTGGTTGACCATGCGGTCCAGCAGCTGGGAACGCACGCGGATGGACCCGGAAGCCGCCGTACGCAAAGGTTGCAAGGCCGTCGCCTGGGCCATGGACATCACGACCTTGCGACCACTGGCCGGCGCCAGGGCTGTGCCCGGCACGTTTTCCAGCCCTTCAGGACCATGGCCCGCAGCCGGCTGGGACAAAGGCGGCAACGGTTCGAATGTTTCGGACGTACCAGGATGCCGCAAGGCCTCGAAGTTCGCCTGCATGGCATCAAACGTCGCCAGCAAGGTGTCAAAGTTCTGCGAAGCAGCCGCGTCTGAGCCCATATGCTCAATGTCCGACTCGATACGGTGGGACATCTCCCCCAAGCGCATCGCGCCTGCCAGCCTGGCACTGCCCTTGAGGGTGTGCAAGGCGCGCAAGACCTCATTGCGAGCACCCAGGTTGTCGGGACGGGCGGCCCACTGCCGCAAGGCGGCACCCAGTTGCGGCATCAGCTCAGCACCTTCCTCCTCAAAAATCGGAAACAGGTCGGGATCGATCGCGTCAACCGCGTCAAACTCGTCGTCCAGGTCTTCATTAAAAACGGCAGGCTGCGCAGCCGCGGTCACCGCAGGGAAAGCAGGTGGTGGTGGTGGTGGTGGTGGTGGTGGTGGTGGCGACGGTGGAAGAACGACATCGGCAGGCGCCGGTTTGGGGGGCGCCGCGGACACGAAAACCGGCGCACTTGTCACCGCCTTGATGATGAATCTGGTGACAGGTGCCACCGGCACACTTGCTGGCGCTACTGAGTCCGCAGGCGCGTCGGACTTGACCACGGGCTGAGCGGGCTCTGTGACAGACGGGAAAGCCACGTTATCGGCAACCGGCGCCGGGTCGCTGACAAGATCTGAAAAATCAATCTCGCGCAGTGCCTGAAGGATTCTCGGGTCCGGCTGCTTGAGGAAGCCGGCCGCGAACTGGTGCAACAAACGCCGAATGTCCTCAGCAGCATCAATGAACAATTGATCATGCCTGTTGCTGCCATGTCCGAGCTGTATCTGCGACTGCTGAAGCGCATGCTCAAGCGCGCGCGCCATTTCAGAGAGAGCATCAAAACCAACCGTGGAGGAGCTGCCAGCCAGTGAATGGGTGAGCGCCAGGGTCGAGTCCCCAATAGGCTGCCCCCGCTCCATGGTCCACTCCGTGACTTCCGTCACCAAGCGGCGGGACCATTCATCGGCCTCGTTCAAATACACGTTGTAAAGCGGGATACCAATGCGCAGCGAGCCGATCACCTTGATCTGCTCGTCCCCGCCCATATCCATGGACAAGGGCTCGGCAAGGTCGTTCAAGGGCGCCAGGATTTCGGCTGCAATGTCTTCCGATGATGCAACAACGGGCGCTGGCTCAACAAGCACCTCGGGAACAAAATCAAAAACATCGTCAGCCTGAAGCTGCGAGGCCTCGGACGAGACATTTGCCACTGGAATGGGATCGGGTTGTGAGGCTGCGGAACTCAGGAAGTGGGTATCAAAATCAGTCGTCGAAAGCTCAACCGCCTTGGCTTCTGTCGCCAGCGTTGGCGCTTGTTCAAGATCCAGTTCGAACATGCTGTCAGCAGACACCGGACCCGCAGCCGGCGCATCAACGCTCAGTCCCGACAAGGCTGACAAACTGTCGAAGTCAAT
>JAZKIE010000455.1:7188-9785 GCA_040385025.1 Pseudomonadota bacterium
GGCGGGGGCGTCATTCAATGAGAAGTCGAAGTCAAAATCGGATGGCGCTTGAGCCACCGGCATCTCAAGGCCGGGCTGTGCAGGATCGGCTGCTGGGGCAGATCGCTGCGGCAGCGCGATGGCGTTGAAACGCCCTTCCGTTCGCATGGCATCGGCGCTCGCGCGAAACGGCCCAGACTTCCATTCGGCATCACGGTTGGCGGAGATATCGTCGATCCAGATGGCAAACCCCTCCATGGCTTGAACGCACAAGGCCCGAAACGAGTCATCCGAAGGTTTTTGCTCAGCCAGCCAGCCATTGAGCAGCTGCTCCATGGACCAGGCCGCCTCGCCAAACTCGTTAAGCCCGACCATGCGGGAGCTGCCCTTGAGTGTGTGGAAGGCACGGCGCAGTACCGTCAGCTCGCCGATATCCCCGGGCTGGTTGTCCAGAGCCGAAATAGCGGCCTGGGCTTGCCCGGCAACCTCGCGCGCTTCCTCCAGGAAGATATCCCGCAAATCGTCTTCTTCAAAATTTTCCTCACTCACTGGCGCAGCAACAGGCATGGCAGTCTGCACCGTGGCGGCGACCAAATCTGTCAGTGAGCCAGAAGCTGCCTGGGTATTTCCGGCAACGGCAATCGCAGCGTCGCGCGCGGTTTGTGCCAAGCCCGGCTGATCGGCCAATGCTGCATGGGTCGCCAGAACATCAAGCTTGACGCTCAGGTTTTCCGCCGAAACCCCCGCCTCTGCATCCTGTACAACGGACAGCACCTCTTGAGAGAGTTCGCTGTGCGCCGTCACTGTGACGGCATCAGGCTGTGCCTGGCTGCGCCCCATCAATGGTTTGAGTTCACCTTTGACTTCATCGTAAACAAATAGTTTTTTGGCCAGCGCAGGCTGGTAATTGAGCATGTCAATCAGGAAGCTCAAGGCGCCCAGGTTGTTGCCCAGCTGGTCAAATGTTCCGGCCGAACGGGCCAGTTGCTCATCAACTTCAGTCACCAGCATCTGCTCCACACTGTCGCGCATGCGCAGTACGGCGTGAGAGGCCTGATCGAGTCCCAGAACCGACAACACACCCCGCATCTGCGAGAGTTGCCCAGGCACCGCAGCCAACACAGCCTTTTCTTGTGGATTGCGGAAAAACAGGTCCAGCGACTTTTCAAGTTCACTCAGAGAGATGCGCAACTCGCCCACCACACTGCCCATGGTCTGCTTGTCGCTGACGTGGCGATACAGCTCTTCCATCCAGGGCTCAAGTGGCTGAGCTTCGCCGCCGTTGCGCACACCTTCCAGCCGCTCCGCCAGTCGGGCGGTCCGGACCGTCAGTTGCGGATCATTGGGGTCGAGGTCGTCAAAGGCTGCTTCGAGGTACAGAACGGCTGTCGCCGCTTCAAGAGCCAGCTCGATGGGCGGCGCCTGCCCGGAGCGTACCGTCGTCTCGATCAACCGCGACAGCGCCAGCGCGAGCGGCTCGCTGGGAGGATGCAGCTTGACCAGTGAATCCGTCACCAGACTGAATTGGTCGGCCAGCGTTTTGAACTTGCCAAGATCACCGGCCGTCAGTGATGACCAGGTTTCCTTGGCCGAGACAATGCGCTTGCGGGCTTGCGCCAACAAAGCCGGGTCAAAGCGGCCGAACTGCACCGCCTCGTAGTCCACCGGCTTGAAGCGGTCCAGTCCATAACTCGCACGAACCGCCGACAGGACCGGTGCAACGCTGGCCGGCTTGGCAACCGCCTGCGAGCAGAAAAATAACAGGTCTTGTACCAGCCGGTCCGAAGCGTTGGTGCTGCCTTTGGCAAACGACGCGTATTGCAACAGGATGCGCGAAGCCGCCCGCTTGACATAAATATCGACACGCAAGAGGCCCTGCGACATCGCCTCAAAATAGCCAGCCGCGATTTTCCAGAACACGCGGGGTTCCCCACCCGGCTGCGCCTTGGCAAAGCCCAGGCACATATCCCTGAAGCTTTGCGCCGCCTGCGCGTCACCGGTGCGCATTATTTTCAGAACCAGCTGATCCAGCAACTGCCTGGATGCTTCATCGTAAGCCCGCGCATTGATCGACAAATCCGTGACCGGCTCAATCCAGCGGAGTTCGAATATCCACAGATCAGCGGGATGGATGCGATCAGCCCCGACCAGGCCCTGAACATCACGGTACTGCGGAAACAGGGAAACGGCGGATACCGGCCTGTCTGCCAGGACACCTTCGAGATACTCCGTCAAGGCGAAACTTGCGAGTTCAACTTTGGCCGCTGCGTCCTGGCTGCATTGCTCAGGGCGCTGGATAAACCGTTGCACTGCCGCTTCCATGGCACGCAAAACCAGCGCCGGTGCGCCCAAACCCACCATCTCAAGCGCGCCCACGGCCTGATGCAACTGCTGACGCGCAATACGCAACTGGCTGGCATCCAGCGCGGCAAGGTCGGAACCTCGTGCCAGTTCAGCATCCCGGACAAAGCGCTTCAAGGCCTTGGCAGAGCCATCCAGCGACTTGCGCAGTTCGTCCAATACCCAGGCCAGAGGGCCCAGATCATTGACAGCCAGGTCAAGTTCAGCGGCTGTTGAGTTCGGAGCGTTCGATTGCATAGATGGCAGGCCGGTTCATA
>JAZKIE010000456.1:0-1994 GCA_040385025.1 Pseudomonadota bacterium
CGTAACGCGCATGTGCTGCTTCGGCCTGGCGCACGATGGCCTCGGGCGTGACCGCTTCTTCATGGCGCACGCGCGACCAGGCGTCGGGCGCATCCGGCTCGCTGGCGTAAGGCAGGTTTGTCTTGGACTTGTCGCCGACAAAAAACAGATAACCCAGCATCTCCACCGCCTCGCGCTGCTGGCCTTCGCCGAGCAGCGCCGCCACCGGCACCTCCAGGTGCTGGCCCAGCAAATCGAGCAGCGCCGACTCGATGGCCGTCACTGCGTGGATGCTGGTGCGCAGGTCAAAGGTCTGCAGGCCGCGGCCACCGGCATCGCGGTCGGCAAACTGGCGCTGCACCTTTTGCAGCACCTGCTGGTGCGAGCCAATCGCCTGGCCGACCACCAAGGCCCGCGCATCCTCCAGGGTCTGGCGGATTTTCTCGCCGCCCGGCACTTCGCCGACGCCGGTGCGGCCGGCGTTGTCCGTCAGGATCAGGATGTTGCGCGTGAAAAACGGGCCGTGCGCGCCGCTGAGGTTCAGCAGCATGCCGTCGCGGCCGGCGACGGGGATCACACGCAGATCGGTGATGCGGGGGGTGGAGGTCTGGGGCATGTCGTTCAGTTCAATCAGGTCAGTCGATGCTTATTTTTCCGGTCTCAATCACTTTTTTCCAGCGCGCAAATTCCTGTTGCTGGAAGCTGGCAAATTGTGCCGGGGTGTTGGCCACTATTTCGAAGCCGACCGAAACAAACTGCTGCTTGGTCTGCGGGTCGTTGAGCGCGGCGACGATGGCGGTGTGGGCCTTGCTGCGTACCTCAGGCGGCAAACCTTTGGGCGCAACCACGGCTTGCCAGGAATAAACCACCAGGCCTTTCAGGCCGGATTCTTCCAGCGAGGGCACATCAGGCAGCAAGCTGGAGCGTTTGGCAGAGGTGATGGCCAGCGCGCGCAGCTTGCCGGACTTGATGTGCTGGATCACGGCATTGATGTTCTGGAAGGAAGCATCGACCTGGCCGCCCAGCAAATCGGTGATGGCCGGCGCGCCGCCCTTGTAGGGCACATGGGTGCCGCTGGTGCCGGTCTGCTGCCAGAACAGCTCGGCCGTCAGATGGTCGCTGGAACCGTTGCCGGAGGACGCAAAACTCATCTTGCCGGGGTTGATCTTCTGGTACGCAACGATGGAGCCCAGCGTCTTGAAGGGTGAGGCGGCCGGCACCACCAGCACATTGGGCGCCTGCACCGCCACCGTGATGGTGTCGAAGTCTTTCAGCGCGTCGTACTGCACACCGCGTATCAAGTGCGGCGCAATCACCAGCGGACCCAGCGAAGTCACCAGAAAGGTGTGACCGTCAGGTGCGGCGCGTTTGACCTGGGTGGCGCCTATGGTGCCGGTCGCGCCGGCCTTGTTTTCGACCACAAAGGGCTGGCCCAGCTTGGCCGTCAGTTGGGTGGCGAGGGCGCGGGCCACGGTGTCGGTAGAGCCACCGGGCGGGAAAGGCACGACGATGCTGGTGGTTTTCGACGGCCAGGCCTGGGCGTAAACGCCGGTGCCGCAAAGCAGGCCGAGCGCGAGCACAGTCAATAATTTTTTCATGGGATGTCTCCGGAAGTGGCGCTGCAGGGGCGCCGGGTATTGAAAAACCGACAGGGCGGCGACAACAAGGTAGCGCTACCAAATGCGTATGGTAGCGCTACCTAAATCCATGTCAAGTCAGAAAACCCTGCGCCTGGAGGGTGTTTGGCGGTGAGTGGGCCGCTCGCGCCTTGGGGCGTTTTCAGGCGCTGTCGCGGTCCACAATGGAAAAGCCCACGTCCACCACCTTGTGCTCAACCTCCCGGCCCTCGGCCCGGTCCACGATGAACTGGGCAGCCTGGCGGCCTATCGCCATGCCGTCAATGCGCACGGTGGTCAACGCGGGATGCAGGTCGGCGGCAAATTCGAGGTCGCCGAAACCGACCACCGCCAGTTGGCCGGGCACGGAAACACCGCGCACCTGGGCCTCGGTCATGA
>JAZKIE010000457.1:0-4022 GCA_040385025.1 Pseudomonadota bacterium
ATGCCTTTGGCTCATCCAGCGAATTCGTCGGCCTGGACAACTTCCGCCGCCTGTTTGGCGACCCCGCCTACCTGGACTCGTTCCGCGTCACGGCAATCTTTTCGGCGCTGGTGGCCGTCGGCGGCATGTCGCTGGCGCTGCTGCTGGCGGTGATGGCCAATCGGGTGGTGCGCGCCGCCGGCATCTACAAGACCCTGCTGATCTGGCCCTATGCGGTGGCACCGGTGGTGGCCGGCGTGCTCTGGCTGATGATGTTCGCCTCGCCCTACGGCGTGATCCGTTATGCCCTGATCGAGATGGGCTTCGACTGGAACCACGTGCTCAACGGCAGGCACGCCATGGCGCTGATCGTCATGGCGTCGATCTGGAAATACATCTCCTACAACTTCCTGTTTTTCCTGGCCGGCCTGCAGTCGATTCCGCATTCCCTGATCGAGGCGGCCACCATTGATGGCGCCACGCCCTGGAAACGCTTCTGGAGCATCGTCTGGCCACTGCTGTCGCCGACCACCTTCTTCCTGCTGGTGATCAACGTGGTGCACGCTTTCTTCGAAACCTTTGCCATCGTCGACGCTGCCACCAGTGGCGGCCCGGGCAAGGACACCTCGATCCTGGTCTACAAGGTGTATTACGACGGCTTCAAGGCCATGGACATCAACGGCTCGGCCGCGCAGTCGGTGGTGCTGATGGTGATCGTCGTCGTGTTGACGGTGGTCCAGTTCAAGTTTGTCGAGAAAAAGGTGCACTACTGAAATGATAGAACGCAACCCCATCCTCGACTTCGTCTCGCACGCGATCCTCATCCTCGGGGTGGTGATCGTGTTCTTCCCGATCTACGTCACCTTCATCGGCTCGACCCAGACCGCCGAGCAGATCATGTCCAGCAACCCGATTTCGCTGCTGCCCGGCAGCAACATCGTGGAAAGCTACCGCTTCGCGCTGTTCGGCGGCAAGACCGAGGCCGGCGCGACGGTGGCACCGGCCCTGCCCATGATGGGCATCAGCCTGGCCAGCGCCCTGATCATCGCCATCGGCAAGATCGCGATCTCGCTGCTGTCGGCGTTTGCCATCGTCTACTTCCGCTTCCCGTTCAAGAACATCGTGTTCTGGATGATTTTCGTCACGCTGATGCTGCCGGTAGAGGTGCGCATCGGCCCGACTTACGAGGTGGTCTCCAACCTGGGCCTGCTCAACAGCATGTCGGGCCTGACGATCCCGCTGGTCGCGTCGGCCACGGCCACCTTTTTGTTCAGGCAGTTCTTCATGACGGTGCCCGACGAACTCGTCGAGGCCGCACGCGTCGACGGCGCGGGGCCCATGCGCTTCTTCAAGGACGTGTTGCTGCCGCTGTCCAAGACCTCGATGGCGGCGCTGTTCGTGATCCAGTTCATCTACGGCTGGAACCAGTACCTGTGGCCGCTGCTGGTCACCACCGATGAATCGATGTACCCCATCGTGATGGGTATCAAGCGCCTGATCTTCGGCGAGGTCTACATCGAGTGGAATGTCGTCATGGCCACCGCCATCCTGGCGATGTTGCCGCCCGCCATCGTCGTGATGCTGATGCAGAAATGGTTCGTCAAGGGCCTTGTGGATACGGAAAAATAATATGGCTTCGATTCAACTCAAAAACATCGTCAAGAAGTACGGCAAGGGCAAGGCCGAGCTGCAGGTGATCCACGGCGTCAATGCCGATATCGCGCACGGCGAGTTCATCGTCATCGTCGGGCCCTCGGGCTGCGGCAAGTCGACGCTGCTGCGCATGGTGGCCGGCCTGGAAGAAATTTCCGGCGGCGAAATCTGGATCGGCGACCGCGTGGTCAACCAGCTGGAGCCGGCCGAGCGCGACATCGCCATGGTGTTCCAGAACTACGCCCTCTACCCCCACATGAGCGTGTTCGACAACATGGCCTACGGCCTGAAAATCAGGAAGATGCCGATCGCCGAAATCAAGCAGCGCGTCGACAAGGCCGCCGGCATCCTCGAACTGGGCCATCTGCTGGACCGCAAGCCGCGCCAGCTCTCGGGCGGCCAGCGCCAGCGCGTGGCCATGGGCCGCGCCATCGTGCGCCAGCCCCAGGTCTTTCTGTTCGACGAGCCGCTGTCCAACCTGGACGCCAAACTGCGCGCGCAGACCCGGCTGGAGATCCAGAAGCTGCACCGCGAGCTCGGCATCACCTCGCTGTTCGTAACCCACGACCAGGTCGAGGCCATGACGCTGGCGCAACGCATGATCGTCATGAACGCCGGCAACATGGAGCAGTTCGGAACCCCCGAAGAGGTCTACCACTCGCCGGCCTCCACTTTTGTCGCCAGCTTCATCGGCTCGCCGCCCATGAACCTGCTGAAAAATGCGCCCGGCGGCGAACCCGGCACCATCCTGGGCATCCGGCCGGAACACCTGGACGTGCGCAGCGAAGGCTGGGAGGTCAAGGTCGAAACCGTCGAACTGCTGGGCGCGGAGCGCCTGATCTACGGCCGCGTGAACGGAGAGCAGCTGATCGTGCGGGTGGAAGAAGGCACGCATTCCCCCGCGCCCGATGCCATCATCCACGTGGTGCCCCGCCCCGACCGGCTGCACAGCTTCGACGCGGCCACCGGCAAACGCATCGCCGGCTGAGCGCCATGGCGGGCATCCCCTCCACCGTCCCGGTCCTGGCGTCGCTGGACCGGGCGCTCGCATGAAAGGCGACTGGCCCTACCCGCGCTGGATCGCCCATCGCGGTGCTGGCAAGTTCGCCCCTGAGAACACGCTGGCGGCCTTCCGTCTGGGCGCCGCCCACGGCTACCGCATGTTCGAATGTGATGTGAAGCTCAGCGCCGACGGCGTGCCCTTTCTGATGCACGACGCGACCCTCGAACGCACGACCAGCGGCCATGGCACGGGCGGCGAGCAGCCTTGGGGCAGGCTTTCCCAACTGGATGCCGGCAGCTGGCATTCACGCGGCTATGCCGGTGAACCCCTGGCGAGCCTGGAAAATGTCGCGCGTTTCTGCCAGCACAACGGCTATTTCCTGAACATCGAGATCAAACCGACCCCCGGTCTGGAAGCCGAAACCGGCACTGCGGTCGCCGACGCCGCCGCGCGGCTCTGGGGTGCTGGCGTTGTGCCCCCACTGCTGACATCGTTTCAACCCGAAGCGCTGCAAGCCGCCAGAGCAGCGCAGCCGCAGTTACCGCGCGGGCTGCTGCTCGACAGTCTGTGGATGGGCTGGCTGGAAACGGCCCTGACCCTTGATTGCACTGCATTGGTGTGCAATCACGCGCTCTGGGACAACTCCACCGTGCTGCAGGCCAAAAGCGCGGGGTTTCGGACCTTGAGCTACACGGTCAACGACGACTGGGCGGCCCGCCGCCTGCTGGACCTGGGCACGGACGGCATCATCACCGACCGGATTGACATTTTCTCGCCTGCTACCGAATAGGCCGCAAACCATTGCGGAGCCAAGCCCAGCTCAGGCCGGCAAAAATTCCGCCACATCAAAGCGCGTCAGCAAGGCGCCCAAATTCAGCGCCGCCAACACTTCCCGCAAGCGCTGCTGCGCCTGGCGCGTCTTGGTGGCGCTGGGCACAGCAGGCCGGCTGGCGATGATGAGTTCGTTTTTCATCGAGTGTTCCCAACCGACCAGCTCGGTCACGGTCACCTGATAGCCATTGGCCTCCAGCTGCAGGCAACGCAGCACATTGGTGATCTGGCTGCCGAATTCGCGGGTGTGCAGCGGATGGCGCCAAAGCTCGGCCAGCGGGGTTTTTGACAGGCTCAGCGCCTTGTTCTGACGCAACACACCGGCCACCTCGGCCTGGCAGCAGGGCACCAGCACCATGTGGCGCGCTTGCTTCGCCAGGCCGAAAGCAATCGCGTCGTCAGTAGCGGTGTCGCAGGCGTGCAGCGCGGTGACGATGTCCACCTGCGCCGGCAACTCTGAAGAGGCTGTGGCCTGTTGCACCGACAGATTCAGAAACGCCATGTTGGCAAAACCCAGGCGCTGCGCCAGCTCACGCGACTTGTCCACCAGCTCGGC
>JAZKIE010000458.1:0-1540 GCA_040385025.1 Pseudomonadota bacterium
AAGGCCTTGGAGCCGGTGACGTTGGTACGCTCGCCGATATTGACGAACAGCGTGCCCGCGCCTATGGCGACCGGCTCGAGGCCGGACAACTTCATGGGGGGAACCAGGATTTCGGACATTCACTCACCTTGCTAGATCAAAGGTGAGCGCCGTTGCAAAGGCAGGCCGCGGGGGTCCTGCTGTCACCCAAGCCTGACGAAACGGGGTTTCGCTGCAACGCTCCTTGGGTTGGGCGTATTTTAGACCAAGCAAAGACCCCGTGGGTCAGGCCGTCAGCCGCGTCATGGCTTCCTGGTACTTGGCGGCGGTTTTCTCGATCACGTCCTGCGGCACGCGTGGCGCGGGCGGGGTTTTGTCCCAGGGTTTGCCGTTGACCAGGGTCTGCTCCAGCCAGTCGCGCACAAACTGCTTGTCGTAGCTGGGCGGGTTGGTCCCTTGGACAAACGCCGCTTCGTAGCCCTCGATGGGCCAGTAGCGCGAAGAGTCGGGCGTCAGCACCTCGTCCATCAGGGTCAGCGTGCCGTTTTCGTCCAGGCCAAACTCGAACTTGGTGTCGGCAATGATGATGCCCTTGGTCAAGGCGAAAGCTGCTGCTTCCTTGTAAATGCGGATGCTGGTGTCGCGAATCTGAGCGGCCAGCTCCGGGCCGACGACCTTCACGACCTGCTCATAACTGATGTTTTCGTCATGCTCCCCGACGGCCGCCTTGGCTGCCGGCGTGAAGATCGGCTCAGGCAGTTTCGAGGCGTTTTTCAGGCCGGCCGGCAGCGGCACACCGCAGACGGCCTGGTTGTCCTGGTATTCCTTCCAGCCGCTGCCGGCCAGGTAGCCGCGTACCACCGCTTCGACCGGAATGGGTTTGAGGCGCTTGACCAGCATCGAGCGCCCCGTGACCTGCGGCACCTCGCTAGGGGCGACCACACTTTCGGGCGCCTCGCCAGTCAGGTGATTTGGGCAAATATGTCCGAGCTTGCCGAACCAGAACAAGGCCATCTGCGTCAGCAACGCGCCCTTGCCGGGAATCGGTTCGCCGAGGATCACGTCAAACGCGCTCAGGCGGTCGCTGGCCACCATCAGCAGGCGGTCTTTGCCGACGGCGTAGTTGTCACGGACTTTGCCGCGCGCCAGCAGCGGCAGGGAGGTCAGGGCGGAGGTGTGCAGGGCTGTGGTCATGGTGGGGTCAATGTACAAAGCCCGCGCGACTCGAAAGAGTCCACGGGCTTTGAATTATCGCCAATCCGCGCGGGCAGACGGCAGGAGCTTGTCAGTGAACGACCTGGGCCAGTTCGCCCTTCGCATAACGTGCGGCCACAACTTGCAGCGTGTCACCCTTGATCTTGGCGCCCTGGCCTTCGCAGCCGAACTCGATGTAACGCTGCTTGCAGATCGCCTTGGCGGCTTCGCGCGCCGGCTTGAGCCATTCGCGGGCGTCAAACTTCTCGGGATTTTCGGCGAGGAACTTGCGCACCGCCGCTGTCATCGCCAGGCGGATGTCGGTGTCGATGTTGATCTTGCGCACGCCGTGTTTGATGGCTTCCTG
>JAZKIE010000459.1:0-5852 GCA_040385025.1 Pseudomonadota bacterium
GCTGCGGTCACCAGCGCGCAGTGAAAAGCTTCGTCCCATTGCGCGACCTGCACGGCGTCACCACTGCGTTGATCGGTCGGCACCAGCCAGATGGCGGCCAGTGCGTCGAGCATGCTGGTGTCCACCTTGAGCGCACCGTCGCACAGGCGGTGCGCGGCCGTGGTCTCCAGCACCATGCGCAAGTCGTAGAGCTCCTCGAACTGGTTGAAGTCGAAGGGCAGGACGCGCCAGCCGCTGCGAAACAGCACCTCGACAAACCCCTCTTGCTGCAGCCTGAACAGCGCCTGGCGCACCGGCGTGCGCGAGACACCCAGGCGCTCGCTGATCTCGGTTTCGGTGAAGCGGTCCCCCGGCACCAGCTTGAACCCGGACACGTCGCGCTTGAGCTCTTCATAGACCTCGTCGGCGCGGGAGCGGTGTACGGGCGCACCGGCAAGGTTGGCGGGACGGCTGGCGGCGGTGTGCATGGCGGAACTCTAGCAGTGTTGGGGTTGTGCCGGCAGGGCCGCCAGCGCAGGCAGCAATTGGTCGCTGGTCGCGGTCCAGCCGACGATGGCGCCCTGGGCGCGCATCATTGCCACGGCGGCCGCCTTGAAGGCGGGGAAGTAACTTTCAGTACAGTCCTCCAGCAGCAGGCAGTCGTAACCCCGGTCGTTGGCTTCACGCATCGAGGTCTGCACACACACCTCGGTGGTCACGCCCATGAACAGCAGGTGCGTGATGCCGGCCTGCTGAAGCTGCTCGTGCAGGCCGGTGGCGTAAAAGGCGCCCTTGCCGGGCTTGTCGATGGCGATCTCGCCGTGCAGCGGCGCAAGTTCGGGGATGATCTGGTTGCCCGGCTCGCCGGCGATCAGGATGCGGCCCATCGCGCCCTTGTCGCCAATGCGCAGTGCCGGGTTGCCGCGGTTGCGCTTGGCGGGGGGGCAATCCGACAGATCGGCCTTGTGCGCCTCGCGCGTGTGGACCACGAGGCCACCGGCGCGGCGCCAGGCGCCCAGCATCGCCTGGCAGGCCGGCACGATGGCCTGAAGCAGTGAAACGTCGTTGCCCAGCGTTTCACCAAAACCGCCGGGCTCGATGAAGTCGCGCTGCATGTCGATGATGACCAGCGCGGTGTGCGCGACGTCGAAGTCGTACGGAAAAGGAAGCGCGGGGACCTGCATCATGTTCAATGTCCTCCACCCATGTGGGCGCCCAGGGTCTGCCGGTTCGCCGTGGCGCCGGGCGTCTCGAACACGATGCGGCCCTCGCTCATCACCACGATGCGGTCGGCCAGCTCCAGCAGTTCGTCCAGGTCCTCGCTGATCAGCAGCACCGCGCCGCCCAGGTCGCGTACGCCGCGCAGGCGCCCGTGGATTTCCTTCACTGCCGCGAAATCGAGCCCAAACACCGGGTTGGCCGCGATCAGCACATTGATCTCGCCGTTGAGCTCCCGCGCCAGCACCGCGCGCTGCACGTTGCCGCCCGACAGGCTGCGGATCGGCGCGCCTTCGCCCTGGGCCTTGATGCCGTAGCTCGCGATCCACTCGCGCGCGCGTCTGCGCCAGTGGCCGAAGCGCAGGCGGCCGCCGCTGCACAAAGGCGGGCGGTCGAAGTCGCGCAGCGCCATGTTCTCGGCCACCGACAGCTCACCCACGCAGGCGTTGCGCAGCGGCTCTTCCGGCAGGCTGCGCACCTTCAGGCGGTGGTTTTCCTCGCGGCGCGCACCGTAAGGCTGGCCCTGCACGGTCACCGCGCCGGCCGCGCGCGGGCGCTGGCCCACCAGCGCCTCCACCAGCTCGCGCTGGCCGTTGCCAGACACGCCGGCGATGCCGAGGATTTCACCGGCAGCCACGGCCAGGCTCAGGTCCTGCACCGCAAGCGTGCCGCGGTCGCCCATCACCTGCAGGCCCGTGACCTCAAGCGACGCAGCCGCGTGCGGGACGGCCGAGGACAGGGCGGCGCGGGTGGCGTGGCGCTCGGGCGCCGCCGCGCTGGACTCGCCCACCATCGCCTGTGCGAGCAGGGCGGGGCGGGTGTCGGGCACGGCGCAGTGGTGCACCGCCTGGCCGCGGCGCAGCACGGTCACGTCGTCGGCGTAGGCCATCACCTCGCGGAACTTGTGCGTGATGATGAGCACGGTGCACAGGCCGCTGCGCGCGAACTGGCGCACATGGCTCAGCACCTCGTCGGCCTCCTGCGGTGTGAGCACCGAGGTCGGTTCGTCCAGGATGAGCAGGCGCGGTTTCAGGTAGAGCTGCTTGAGCAGTTCCAGCTTCTGCTTCTCGCCGGCGGCCAGTTCCTGGGGCCGCGCGTCCAGGTCGAGCCGGAACGGTGTGGAGGCGAGGAAACGTTGGAGGTCGGCGCGCTGCTGTTTCCAGTCGATGACGGCCGGCGTCTTGCCGCCCGCGAGCAGCAGATTCTCGGCCACCGTCATGCCGGGCGCCAACGTGAAGTGCTGGTAGACCATGCCGATGCCCAGAGCGCGCGCCACCACCGGGTTGGGAATGGCCTGCTCGCGTCCGTCGATCAGGATGCTGCCCGAGGTCGGCCGCTGGAAGCCCGCCACGCATTTCACCAGCGTGCTCTTGCCGGCGCCGTTCTCGCCCAGCAGAGCATGTACCGTGCCGGGCGCCACCTTCATGCTCACGCCTTCGAGCGCCTTGAAGCTGCCGAACTGCATGCCCATCTCGTAGGTATCCAGCGCGAGCGCGGCGGTGGGAAGCGGCAGGCCGCCGATGGAGGCTGTGGTGTTGGTCATGCGATGACCTCGAGTAATGCGGTGGAGGTGGCGTGCGCACCGAACACGCCGCCCTGCATGGTGATCATCTTGAGCGCGGCCTCGTGGTTGCCCTTGTCGGTGGCGGCGGTGCAGTCCGACAGCAGCAGGCATTCGAAGCCGCGGTCGTTGGCATCGCGCATGGTGGTGTGCACGCACACGTCGGTGGTGATGCCGGTCAGGATGAGGTTGCTGACGCCGCGCGTGCGCAGCAGCAGCTCCAGGTCCGTCGCGTAGAACGAGCCCTTGCCGGGTTTGTCGATGATGGCCTCGCCCGGCAGCGGCGCGAGCTCGGGAATGATGTTCCAGCCTGGCTCGCCCCGCACCAGGATGCGGCCGCAGGGCCCGTCGTCGCCGATGCCCACGCCGTCGGTGCCGATCTGGCGCGAGCGCCAGCGCTTGTTGGCCGGCAGGTCCGAGAGGTCGGGCCGGTGGCCCTCGCGGGTGTGGATCAGGTGGTAGCCCGCCGCACGCATGCCGGCCATCAGCGTCTGCAGCGGCGCGATGGGCGCGCGCGTGAGCGAGATGTCGTAACCCATCTTGTCGACATAGCCGCCCACACCGCAGAAGTCGATCTGCATGTCGATCACGATCAGCGCCGTGTTCTCCGGCCGCAGGTCGCCGTTGTAGGGCCAGGCATAGGGTTGGGCTTCAACGAATCGTTCCATGGCGTGTCTCACTTGTTGGAGGAGAGTTCGGTCGGGCTGCCGGGCACGATCACACCGGGCCGGCAGGTGATCACCAGGATCAGCAGCGTGAGCACGTAGGGCACGATGTTGAAAAGGTGGTAGCCCCAGCCGATGCCGACCGACTGCAGTGCCGGGCCGATGGCGCCCGCGCCGCCGAACAGCAGGGCCGCGCCCACGCAACGCAGCGGGCTCCAGCGCGCGAAGATCACCAGCGCCACCGCGATCAGGCCCTGGCCGCTGGAGATGCCCTCGTTCCAGCTGCCGGGGTAGAACAGCGTGAGCGAGGCGCCACCCAGGCCCGCGATCAGACCCCCCGCTGCGGTGGCAGCGATGCGGATGCCCGAGACCGAATAGCCCAGCGCGCGCGTGGCGTTCGCCGAATCGCCCGCCATGCGCACCAGCAGGCCGGCGCGGGTGCGCGCGAAGGCCCACCACATCGCCGCCGCCAGCACCAGGCCGATGGGCAGCAGCGCGTTGATCTGCAACGCCGAGCGCACGGCGGCTGAATCGCTCCAGAAGCCCAAGGGGATCGCCGGCAACTGCGCCGCCTGCGGCTGGATCAGTGGTTTGCCGAGGTAGAACGCCAGGCCCATGCCCAGCAGCATCAGCGCGATGCCGGTGGCGATGTCGTTGACGCGCGGCAGCGAGCACAGCAGGCCGTGCAGCGTGGCCAGCAGCGCGCCCGCGACGGCGGCGGCCAGTACGCCGACCCAGGGCGAACCGCTGAGGTAGGAGCCCCCGAAGGCCACCATGGCCGAGAGCACCAGCACGCCTTCGAGGCCGAGGTTGATGCGGCCCGACTTTTCGGTCAGGCACTCGCCCAGGCTCACGAACAGGAAAGGCACGCCCACGCGCAAGGCGCCGCCGACGATGCCGGCGAAAAAAATCAGCACCTGGTCGGCGGTCATCTTGGCTCTCCTTTCGCCGCGCCGGGCGAGGGCATCACGATGGGCACCGGCTCGGACGGCCCGAACTGGCCGATGCGCTCGAAGAAGCGTTTCCAGTCGAGGTCGCGCAGCGCTTCACTGGCCAGGATCAGCACGAAGGCGATGCCCTGCAGCAGCAGCACCGAGGCATCGGGCAGGCCCAGCCGGCGCTGCAGCAGGCTGCCGGCCGCACCGAAGCCACCGAACACGATGGCCACCGGGATCACCGCGATCGGTTGGTGGCGCGCGATGAACGACACCAGGATGCCGGCGTAGCCATAGCCCGCGATCAGCGCCGCGTTGGCGCTGGTGTGCACGGCAGCGACCTCGATGGCGCCGGCCAGGCCGGCGGCCGCGCCCCCGAGCGCGCAGGCCACGATGATCAGGCGCGTGGCGGGCAGGCCCACCAGCTGCGCCGCGCGCGGGTTGCCGCCCACCACGCGCACCGCGAAACCCGAGGGCGTCAGGCGCAGCCACAGGCCCGCGACCAGGCACACGACGATGCCGATCACCAGGCCCCAGTGCACGTCGGAGCCTGCGATACCGGTGATCAGCATGCCCTCGTTCAGCGCGGGCGTGGAGGGTTTGTTCAGGCTGGCCGGGTCGCGCAACGGGCCTTCGACGATGTGCTTGAACAGGCCGATGGCCACATAGGCCAGCAACAGGCTGCTGATGGTTTCGTTGATGCCGCGAAACTGGCGCAGCCAGCCGGCCAGCGCGATCCACAGTGCACCCGCCAGCGCACCCGCAATGCACACCGCCACCGTGCCGACCGCGTTGCCCGGCAGGGACACGGCATGCGCCAGCGCGGCGCAGGCCAGGCCGCCGAGCACCAGCGCGCCTTCGCCGCCGATCACCACCAGGCCGGCGCGCGCGGGGATCGCGACGCAGAGCGCGGTGAGCATCAGCGGCGCGGCGCGCTGCAGCGTGTTCTGCCACGAGTACCAGTCGCCGAACGCGCCCTTGAACAGCAGCAGCCACACCTCCACCGGGTCCACACCCGCGAACGAGACGAACAGCCCGAACAGCAGCAGGGCCGCGAAGATCGCGCCGACGGGCAGCAGGATGTTGCGCATGGCTGTCGACAGGTCAGACGCTGCCGTTGACGCCTTCCACCAGGTAGTTCATCTTTTCCAGTTCGAGGTCGGTCTGCTTGAACACCTTGCCGGCGGGGATCACAGTGGCGCCCTTGTTGTCCTTGAGCGGGCCCTTGAAGATGTCGAAGCTGCCGGCCATCATCTGCGCCTTGATGCCATCGGCCTGCTTTTTCGCCGCGTCGGTCACCGCCGGGCCGTAGGCCGAAGTCTTGACGAAACCATCCTTCAGGCCACCGCGCACGAAGTTGGGGTGCGGTTTGCCGCTGCGCGCCGCCTCGATGAAGGTGGTGTAGGCGGTGAGCCAGTTCCACTCGGCGCCGGTCAGGTAGGCCTGCGGCGCCAGCTTGGCCTGGCTGGCGTGGTAGCCGCAGACCATCTTGCC
>JAZKIE010000460.1:0-1672 GCA_040385025.1 Pseudomonadota bacterium
TCGTTGCGGCGTTCGCGGAAGCGCTGCATCCAGTCCTCGGTGACGGGCTGGCCGGTGTTGGCCTCGATCAGCGCCGCCTCGTCTTTCACCGCCTTGCCAATGAACAGGCGCATGCACTCGTCGCTGCTGAGCTTCCAGCCCAGCTCTTCGAGCATGTCGCGCAAGACCCCGTTGGTGATGGGTTCGCTGTCCACCAGCACGCCGTCACAGTCAAACAACACCGCATCAAATTTCAGGGTCATGGTTTTGCTATTAATTCAGGAGCTGCTTGCGCAAGCTGGACAGGGGCTGGAGGCCGATTTCATGCTTGATCACAACTGATCGCCGTCGACATAGTACCAACGGCCGGCTTCGCGCACGAAGCGGCTGCGTTCGTGCAAACGCAGCGCCGGGCTGCCTGGGCTTTTTTGCCGGGCGACGAATTCGACCTCGGCGTGGGTGTCGTCCAGCAGCCGGTGTTGCCGCAGTTCCAGCCCCAGCCATTTCACGCCGGGATCAAACTCGATGCTGGCGGGGCGCTGGCTGGCATGCCAGGTGGCGAGCAGGTAGTCGGCACGCTCCAGCACAAAGGCGCTGTAACGCGAGCGCATCAGCGACTCGGCGTCTGGCGCGGGCGTGTCTGCACGCTCACTCAGGAAGCGCCCGCAGCAGGCGGCAAGCGCCAGCGGCTTGTTCGATGTGCCTGTGCGGCCGCAGGGGCAAGGCGCCGAAGCGGACGGGAAGGGCAGCGGCATCAGCCGCAACCGCTGGTGCGGGCCTTGCGCTCTTCCAGCGTTTCGGTCGGTGCGCCCTGCTTGAGCCATTCGGCATAACCGCCGTCGATGTGGGCGACATTGCGCATGCCCATGTCCTGCAGGGTTTTGGCGGCCAGCGCGCTGCGCCAGCCGGCGCCGCAGAACAGGATGAACTCTTTGCCCTCGTCGGCAAACATCGGTTTGAAATAGGGCGACGCCGGGTCCACCCAGAACTCCAGCATGCCGCGCGGGGCATGGAAGCTGCCGACCACAGTGCCGGCGCTCAGCTCGCGCACGTCGCGGATGTCGACGATCTGCACCTGCGGGTCGTTCATCCTGGCCCTGGCCTCGTCCACGCTGTAGGTTTTGACCTCAGCCATCGCCTCGTCAACGAGGGCGCGGAATCCTTTGGTGATGGGCATGGGGTTCTCCTGTCAGGCCAGTGCACGTTGAATGATGATCTTCTGGACGTCGGACGTGCCTTCATAGATCTGGCAGACCCGCACGTCGCGGTAAATGCGCTCAACCGGGAAGTCGCTGACGTAGCCGTAACCACCCAGGGTCTGGATCGCGGCGCTGCAGACTTTCTCGGCGATCTCGCTGGCGAACAGTTTGGCCATGGCGGCTTCTTTCAGGCAGGGCAGGCCCGCATCACGCAAACTCGCCGCATGCCAGATCAGTTGGCGCGCGGCTTCAAGCTGCGTCGCGCAGTCGGCCAGCCGGAAACCGACCGCCTGGTGGTTGAAGATCGCGGTGCCGAAACTCTGCCGCTCTTTCGAATATTGCAGCGCAAACTCAAACGCGCTGCGCGCCATGCCCACACTCTGCGCGGCGATGCCGATGCGCCCGCCTTCCAGCCCACCGAGCGCAATCCTGTAGCCCTCGCCTTCCGCGCCAATCAGGTTCTCGGCCGGGATGCGGCAGTTGTCAAAATTGAT
>JAZKIE010000461.1:0-2269 GCA_040385025.1 Pseudomonadota bacterium
TGATGGGCCACAGCAGCAGCAGCGGCGTGAGCATCCAGTCGAGGATTTCCCCGAACAGGCTGCGGCGCTCGCGCTGGAAGAGCCTTAATGCCACGGTTTGAAAAGCGCTAACGACCGTGGGGGTTCCATATCAACCAGGAATCTTCTCCAGGCAGTAGCCCAGCCCGCGCACCGTGGCGATTCGCACCGGGCCTTTTTCGATCTTTTTGCGCAGCCGGTGGATGTAGACCTCGATGGCGTTGTTGCTGACTTCCTCGCCCCATTCACACAGGCGTTCAACCAGCTGGTCTTTGCTGACCAGGCGGCCGGCACGCTGCAACAGCACTTCCAGCAAACCGAGCTCGCGCGCCGACAACTCGACCATCTGGCCGTCGATGGTGGCCACACGCCCGGCCTGGTCGTAGACCAGCGGCCCGTGTTTGATGGTGCTGCTGGCGCCGCCCATGCCGCGGCGAATCAGGGCGCGCACCCGCGCTTCGAGTTCCTGCAGCGAAAACGGTTTGGCCATGTAGTCGTCGGCGCCGTAGTCCAGGCCTTTGACGCGTTCTTCGACGCTGTCGGCGGCCGTCAGGATCAGCACCGGCATGGCCGAGCCGCGTGCGCGCAGACGCTTGAGCACTTCCAGCCCGTGCATGCGCGGCAGGCCCAGGTCCAGGATCAGCAGGTCGAACTCGGTGTTGGTCATCAGCGCGGCGTCGGCCTCGGTGCCACTGGCCACATGATCGGCCGCCGCGCCGGAGGCACGCAACGTGCGCAGCAAACCGTCTGCCAGAACCTGGTCATCTTCTGCAATCAAAATACGCATGCTTGTCTCCTGAGGGGATGACTGCACGCTCCGGCGGAGGCGCAGGCTGAAACGGCTCTGGGGCTGTTTTCCAAATTCTAGGCTTTTATCCCCACGGCTAGCTGACTGGCTGGCCCGCAAGCGCGGCGGCCTCCTCTGGGGGGCAGGGAACTGCGCGAAGCGAGTGACCGTGGGGGCCTGTTTTAGCCAGCATAGGCTTCCAGCCCCAGCGCCACCACGGTGGCCACGTCGGTGCCGACGGCTTGGCGGAACTCGGCCTCGGCCTGGCTGACTGCCGTGCGAAATGCCTGCAGCCAGTGCAGGCCGGACGCGGTGAACATCACCACGCGAGCGCGTTTGTCGTGCGGGTCCGGTTCGCGTATGACCAGGCCCCAGGCCTCGCACTGGTCCACCAGGTCGCCCATGGCTTGCTTGCTCATGCCGGCGCTGTGGGCCAGGTCGGTCAGCCGCGAGCCGCCAACCGCCAGATGCCGCGTGATGTGAATGTGCGCCGCGCCGACCTGCGCGCGCGCGGCGAGGTTGGACAAGGCCAGCGGCACATCCACATTGCGCGCCATCAGCACCAGCACGCGCTCGTCAAAACGCCGCAAAGCGTGACCCAGCAGCCGGCCCAGGTGGGTCAGGCGCCAATTTTCCTCGTCAGCAGATGCGGCGGCAGCGGCCGGAACAGGGCTGGAATACATGCTGAAAATGATACAGGTAATTAATCAGGCAAACTGACTAAAAATGGGGTTTACATATTTCAATGGCACTCATAAAGTACTGGTCATGCATCCAGCGCTGTGATTAAAAGCAAAGCCGGAGTCAGCAACAAACTTCAACTTCAAGGAGCTTTCCATGGACATGCCCAATCGCAGCAACCCCGCCCTGAACACCGAAAAAGCCAAAGCCCTGCAAGCCGCCCTGGCCCAGATCGAAAAGCAATTTGGCAAAGGCACCATCATGAAGCTGGGCGCCGGCGAAGTCATCGAGGACATCCAGGTGGTTTCCACCGGCTCGCTGGGCCTGGACATCGCGCTGGGCGTGGGCGGCCTGCCGCGTGGCCGCGTCATTGAAATCTACGGCCCGGAATCCTCGGGCAAAACCACCCTCACCCTGCAAGTCATTGCCGAGATGCAGAAGATCGGCGGCCAGTGCGCTTTCGTCGATGCCGAGCATGCGCTGGACATCCAGTACGCGCAGAACCTGGGCGTGAACCTGCAGGATCTGCTGATCAGCCAGCCCGATACCGGCGAGCAGGCGCTTGAAATCGTGGACTCCCTGGTGCGCTCCGGCGCGGTGGACCTGATCGTGGTGGACTCGGTCGCGGCGCTCACCCCCAAAGCCGAACTCGAAGGCGAGATGGGCGATTCATTGCCAGGCCTGCAGGCCCGCCTGATGAGCCAGGCGCTGCGCAAGCTCACGGCCACCATCAAGAAGGCCAACTGCATGGTCATCTTCATCAACCAGATCCGCATGAAGATC
>JAZKIE010000462.1:0-1604 GCA_040385025.1 Pseudomonadota bacterium
GCATCGACCGCGCAGGCCACCGCCAGGTAGGTCTTGCCGGTGCCGGCCGGGCCGATGCCGAAGGTGATGTCGTGGGTGGCGATGTTGTCCAGGTACATGCCCTGGTTCACGGTGCGTGCGCGCAGGTCGGCGCGTCGCGTCGACAGCGCCATGCTGCCGTCAGGCGCGGTGCTGAGCGCGGTGTCGCCAGCCAGCATCAGCTGCACGGTTTCTTCAGGAATCGGCCGGTTCGCCATTTCATACAGCGCCTGCAGCACCTCCAGCGCCTGCTGGGCCTTGGCCTTGGGCCCGTCGATCTTGAACTGCTCGAAGCGGTGTGCAATCGTCACCTGCAGCGCCGCCTCGACGGTGCGGATGTGGGCGTCCATGGGTCCGCACAGATGGCCCATGCGGGTGTTGTTGGGCGGCGAGAAGGTGTGTCTGAGGATCAAGGCGTGAGGTTTCCTGAAAACAAGGGGTTTGGCCGGGATTGTCCCCCCAATTTTCAGGCGCTGCCCGGCTGATAAGATTTGCCCATGATTGGACGCACATGATAGGAAGAATACAAGGCCTGCTGGCAGAAAAGAACCCCCCGGAACTGCTGGTGGACTGCAATGGCGTGGGCTACGAGGTGCTGGTGCCCATGAGCACCTTTTACAACCTGCCGGCACTGGGCGACAAGGTCAGCCTGCTGACGCATTTTGTGGTGCGTGAAGATGCACAAATCCTCTACGGCTTCGGTAGCGCCAGCGAACGCGCCGCCTTCAGGCAATTGATCAAGATTTCCGGCGTTGGCCCGCGCACCGCCCTCAGCGTGCTCAGCGGCATGAGCGTCGATGAACTGGCCCAGGCCGTGACGCAGCAGGAAGCCGGCCGCATCATCAAGGTGCCGGGCATCGGCAAAAAGACCGCCGAGCGATTGCTGCTCGAACTCAAGGGCAAACTCGGCGCCGACATGGGCATCACCGTCAGCGTGGCCGACGATGCACAGTCCGACATCCTGCAGGCGCTGGTGGCGCTGGGCTACAGCGACCGCGATGCGGCGCTGGCGCTGAAAGCATTGCCGAAAGACATCGGTGTCAGTGACGGTATCAAGCTGGCCTTGAAGGCTTTGGCGAAATGAGCATTCAGACCGACGACTTCGACATGTCGGGCGTGCCGCCCGTCAAACGCGTCATGTCTGCCGCACCGGCCTCGCCCAACGAGGAGGCGATAGAACGCGCTTTGCGGCCCAAGCTGTTCGACGAATACGTCGGCCAGTCCAAGGTGCGCGAACAGCTCGAGATTTTTATCGGTGCCGCCAAAAAACGCAGCGAGGCCATGGACCACGTGCTGCTGTTCGGCCCGCCCGGCCTGGGCAAGACCACGCTGAGCCACATCATTGCGCACGAGCTGGGCGTGAACCTGCGCCAGACCTCCGGCCCGGTGCTGGAAAAACCCAAAGACCTGGCGGCACTGCTGACCAACCTCGAAAAAAACGATGTGCTCTTCATCGACGAGATCCACCGCCTGAGCCCGGTGGTCGAAGAGATTTTGTATCCTGCGCTCGAGGACTACCAGATCGACATCATGATCGGCGAAGGCCCGGCCGCGCGCAGCATCAAGCTTGATTTGCAGCCCTTCAC
>JAZKIE010000463.1:0-3193 GCA_040385025.1 Pseudomonadota bacterium
ACCGCCTGCAGATCAACGCGCAGAACTGCGTGCACTGCAAAACCTGCGACATCAAGGACCCGACGCAAAACATCGTCTGGGTCACGCCTGAAGGCGGCGGCGGCCCCAACTACAGCGGCATGTAAGCGGCAAACAGCCGGGCCGGTGTCTTCCTCAAGACACGGCTTTGAGATATAAGGGAGCCAGACTCAACAGGAAGCTCCCTGTGCGCATGGCAAAGCTTTATCAACGCAAGTGGCTGCTGATTCGCTTGCCGCTTGTTCTGGCCGCAATAGCGGTAGCGGTTTACCTGTGGGTTTGTGTCTGGCCCATGCCGCCCACGCACCTGAGCATCACCACGGCGCAGACCGACGGCGCGTATTACCTGCATGCCCAGCGCTACGCCGCAAAACTGGCGCAACACGGCGTCACGCTGGAGATCCAGAGCTCGGCGGGTTCTGAAGAAAACCTCAGGCGCCTGCGGCAGGCAGACACGCCGTCCGACCTGGCCTTGATGCAGGGAGGCTTTGGCTACCTGGGCGCCTCCTTCGAGGGCCGTGACCGCAGCCGTGTGCAAACCCTGGCCAACGTCGATGTGGAGCCGGTCTGGCTGTTCTCCAGAAACCGCGAGATTGATTCGCTCAACCAGTTGCAGGGCATGCGCCTGGCCATCGGCCCCGAAGGCAGCGGTCACCGCAAGGTTGCGCTCAAGCTGCTGGAGCAGGCGCGCATCGGCAAGGGTGAGCTGACCCTGTTGCCGCTGACCGGCAATGCGTCGGTGCAAGCCATGCGGCAAGGAACGGTCGATGCCGTGCTGATGGTGGTGGCGCCGGAATCGGCCGCGCTGCAAAACATGCTCAGCGTGCCCGGCATCCAGATTGCCAATATCAGGAAATCGGCGGCCATCACCGAGCGCAACCCTTACCTGGAATCTCGCCTGCTGGCCCAGGGCACGCTGGACACCCGGCTGCCGCCGCGCGACAGCACCCTGCTGACCACCTCGACCAGCCTGGTGGCGCGCGAGGGCCTGCATCCCGCACTGCAGCGGCTGGCGATTGCGGTCGCGGTCGAGGTGCACGCGGGCGGTGGCCTGTTTCACCGCACCGGCGACTTCCCCTCACTGCGGCGTATCGACTTTCCGACCTCTGCCCATGCCCGCGAGACGCTGGCACACGGCCTGCCCTGGCTGGAGCAGGTGCTGCCCTTCTGGTGGGCGCAGCTCACCGGCCGCATCCTGCTGATCTGCCTGCCTCTGGTCCTGCTGGCGGCCTGCCTGATGCGCTTGATCCCGGCCTACCTGCGCTGGGTGCTTGAAAGCCGGGTCAACCGCTGGTATGGCGAGCTGAAGTTTATTGAAAACGATTTGTCGCAGCCCGAACTGACCGGGCTGGACCTCAGCAAATTTTTGCTGCGCCTGAACAGCATCGACAACACCCTGCTGGCGTTCGCCACACCGAAGGACCTGATCGCCCGCTGCTACACGCTGCACCAGCACATCGAGTTTGTGCGCCAGCGGCTTTACCGGATGCGTGGACGATGAAGCTGCTGCTGCTCTACCGCCGGCGCTGGGCGCTGTTTTACCTGCCGCTGATGCTGCTGGCGCTGGCCGCACTCTGGTGGTCGGCCACTTCCTGGAAGGCGCTGCCGCCGACCCGGGTTCTGATCGCCGCCGGCTCGCAGCAAGGCAGCTATGCCCAACTGGCCCAGCGCTACGCCGAACACCTGGAGCAGCTCGGGCTCGGCGTCGAGATTGTTTATTCGGACACACAAAAAGGCTCGCTGGAGCGCCTGCGCTCCGGGGACAACGCCGACATTGGTTTTGCGCATGGCATCTATGCGGGCAGCAACAACGATGTGCAAGCCCTGGCCGTGATCGGACGCGAGCCGGTGTGGATTTTCACGCACCTGCCGGGGCTGACATCGCTGTCGCAAGCCAAAGGCCTCAAGCTGGCTGCCGGCAGTGCCGACTCGTCCACACGCAGCGCAGCCCGCACGCTGCTGGCCCATGCCGGTGTGCGCGACAACGAGGTGACGTTTGTCAACACCTCGGGCCTGGACGCGGCCAACGCCCTGCTGGACGGCAAGGTCGACCTGTTTTTTGAAGCGGCCGGCGAAGACGCCCAGGCGATTCGGCTGCTGAACCAGAGCAACCTCGTCCATTTGCTGGGCACCGAACGCGCCGGCGCGCTGTCGGCGCAGGAGCCGCGCCTGCAGTCCATCCTGCTGCCGCAGGGCGCCATCGAACTGCGCGGGGATGTACCGTCACGCGACCTGATCCTGATGGGGATGCAGACCCATTTGCTGGTGCGGCCCGACATGCATCCGGCGCTGCAGCGCGCGCTGATTGATGCCGCCATGGATATCCACCAGTTCCCCAGCTTTTTGCAGCGCCATGGGCAGTTTCCGGGTTTTCGCGGCAGTGACTTTCCGCTGTCGCCGCATGCACGCGCGCTCAGCCTCGGCAGCCGGCCCTGGCTGGAGTCGCTGCTGCCTTACCGGCTGGCGCAATGGACCGAGCTGCTGCTGTATGCGGTGCTTCCGGTGCTGCTGCTCAGCGGCTTCCTGCTGGCCTGGATACCGCGGCTGTTCGACTGGCGGATCAGCGCGGCGATGCAAAATTTCTACGGTGAACTGAAGTTCCTCGAAACCGACATCGACAAAACCGTCACCGAGGACCCGATGTCACTGCGCCGCCTGCTGGCCCAACTCGACAACATCGAAAAACAGGTCACCCAACTGGACTTGCCAACCGAGTTTTCCGAGCGCTGGTACACCCTGCGCGAGCACCTGGCCGCCGCCAGGGAAAGATTGCTCACACTCAGGGCGCGCTAGACTAGTTGCCTTCCGGCCAGTCCCTGGCCCCAGTCAATGAACAGCGAAAGTCCGATACCTCATGAATATCGTCATCACCGGCGGCGCCGGATTTCTCGGCGTGCGCCTGGCCCGTGAACTGCTCAAACAGGAAACGCTGTCGCTGGCCGGCAGTCCGGCGCAGGCCATCACCCGCATCACGCTGGTGGACCGCGCGGCGCCACCGGCGGACCTGGCGGCCGACCCCCGGGTGCAGGCCCTGGAAGGTGACCTGAACGCCTTGCTGGAGCCGGACAACACGGCAGCACCCGTGGTGGCGCAAGGAACGTCGCTGATTTTTCATCTCGCGGCTGCGGTCAGCGGCGAGTGCGAGGCCGACTTCGACCTCGGCATGCGCAGCAAC
>JAZKIE010000463.1:3293-5881 GCA_040385025.1 Pseudomonadota bacterium
GTCAGCGTGCGCCCCGGCAAGCCCAATGGCGCGGCGTCGAGTTTTCTCAGCGGCATGATCCGCGAACCGCTGGCCGGCGTGCGCGCCGTCTGCCCGGTCGCGCCGGAAACGCCGGTGGCGCTGTCCTCGCCCGGCCACACCATAGACGGCCTGATTCGTGCCGCCGAGGCCAGCGATGCGGACTGGGGCGCACGCACCGCCATCAACCTGCCGGCGCTCAAAACCACCGCTGGCGAGATGGCGGCAGCGCTGGCACGCGTCGCCGGCAAAGAGGTCGCCGCGCTGATTGACTGGCAGCCTGATCCCGTGATCGCCAACATCGTGACCAGCTGGCCCGCCCACATCGATGCCGCTCGGGCAGCCAGCCTGGGCCTGCTGCCCGAGCAAAGTTTTGACGACATCATTCGCGCTTACCTCAGCGAAAACCCCTATGCGGTGAAGCAAGCCAAGCGGTGAGAATTGCAAGTTGTATGACAACTTTGCCGTTCACCCCCTCTTTCACGCCTTTTTACCCCGAGGAGACATCCATGACATTTTTCAAACCTGCGCTTTCCAGGCTGGCTCTGGGCATGACGCTGGCGCTCGGCCTGGTGGCCGGTGCCGCCGCCCAGACCACCATGAAGATCAGCATCTCAACGGCGCAGAACTCGCACCAGGGCGTGGCCATCGACACTTTTGCGCGGGAAGTTGAAAAACGCACCGGCGGCCGCTACAAAATCCAGACCTTTTACAACGGTTCCCTCGGCGGTGAGCGTGAGTCGATTGAAGCGGCCCAGCTCGGCACCCAGGAACTGGCTTTCTCATCGACCGGTCCGGTCCCGAATTTTGTACCTGACACCAAGATCCTCGACGTGCCTTTCCTGTTTCGCGACAAGGCCCATGCCCGCGCCGTCCTCGACGGCCCGATCGGCCAGGACCTGCTGACCAAGTTCGACAGCAAGGGTTTCAAGGCGCTCGGCTGGGCCGAAAACGGCTTTCGCCACATGACCAACAGCAAGCGCGATGTCAAGGTGCCCGAAGACCTCAAGGGCCTGAAAATGCGCACCATGGAAAATCCCGTGCATATCGCCGCCTACAAGGGCTTTGGCATCGTGACCACGCCCATGGCTTTTCCGGAAGTGTTCACCGCCCTGCAACAAGGCACGGTTGACGGTCAGGAGAACCCGCTGTCGGTGATCATTGCGGCAAAGTTCGACCAGGTGCAAAAACACCTGTCACTGACCGGCCATGTCTATTCGCCCTGCATCTGGGTCATGAACAAGGCGGCTTTCGACAAGCTCAGCGCGGCTGACAAGAAGGCCTTCCTCGACGCCGCCGCTGAAGGCACCAAAGCCAACCGCGCGCGCGTGGACGAAGACGATGCCCGGGGTGTCGCCGACCTGCGCGCCAAAGGCATGACCGTGATCGACAATGTCGACAAGGCGAAGTTCGTAGCCGCCTTGGCACCGGTCAACGCCGAGTTCGAAAAACAGTTCGGCAAACCGAACATCGACAAGATCCGCGCCGTCAAATAAGGCCCGAGCACCTTCTGCTACGATTTTTGTAGCTCGACACGCCCGCAGCCTGAAGGCCAGCGGGCGTTTTCCTTGCAGACCGGTACGCCATGAAGAAAACCTTTCTCAAAATCGAACACTGGACCACAGGCTTTTCCAGCCTCGTGGCCTGCCTGATGCTGGCCATCGCCTCGTCGCTGGGCATGTTCCAGATCGTCACGCGCTTTGTGCTCGAACAACCCGCCGAGTGGACCGAAATCCTGATCCGCCTTTCGCTGATCTGGATGGTTTTCATGGGCATACCGGCCGCCTTTCGCCAGGGGGCCATGATCAGCGTCGATGTGCTCTACCGCTGGAGCCCGGTCAAGGTCAAACGGGTGCTGGACTGGGTGGTCTGCCTGGCTGCCTTGCTGCTGATAGGCATCATCATCTGGTGGGGCTGGGACTATGCGCTGCGTGGCCGCGTGCAGTCGATGGCCGGCCTGGAGTCGATCTCGATGTTCTGGGGTTATGTGGCCATGCCGATTGGCGCCATGTTCTGTGTGATCGGCATCATCGGCAACCTGATTGACCCACAGCGCCAGGAACTGGAGACAGCGCAATGACCGCCGTGATGTTGACCACCATGATCGTCTGTTTTGCGCTGACGATCTCTGTTGCCGTGTCCATCGGACTGGCCTCCGTCTTCGGCATCCAGGCCTCCAACGCCCACATGCTGATCTCCGTCAAGGAAATGTTCAACGCCATCAACAAGTTTCCGCTGGCTGCCATTCCGTTTTTCATTCTGGCCGGCAACCTGATGGAAACCGGCGGCATCTCGCGCCGGCTGGTCGAGTTTGCGAAAAGCATCGTGGGCGGCGTGCAGGGCGGCTTGCCCATGACCTGCGTGCTGACCTGCATGATTTTTGCGGCGGTCTCGGGCTCCTCGGTGGCCACCACCTTTGCGGTCGGCGCCATCCTGATCCCCGCGCTGATCAAACACGGTTACCCCACAAGTTACGCCGCTGCGCTGCAGGCTACCAGCGCCGAACTGGGGGTGATCATTCCGCCCTCGATCCCGATGATTCTCTATGGCGTGAGCGCCGAGGTCTCGAT
>JAZKIE010000463.1:5981-11016 GCA_040385025.1 Pseudomonadota bacterium
TCATTCCGCCCTCGATCCCGATGATTCTCTATGGCGTGAGCGCCGAGGTCTCGATCGGCGAGCTGTTCATCGCGGGTATTGGCCCCGGCATCCTGATCAGCATTGCACTGATGATTTTTGTTTACGTCTATTGCCGGATCAAGGGCTGGGGCAAAAACGACGGGGACGGCCGACTCGGCTTTTTCAAGGCCAGCTGGCAGGCTGGCTGGGCGTTGTTGATGCCGGTCATCATTCTGGGCGGCATCTACGGCGGCATCTTCACACCGACCGAAGCCGCCGCCGTCGCGGTGTTTTATGCGCTGATTGTCGGCGTGGTGATTTACCGTGAAATCAGCCTGCCCAGCCTGATGGTGGTGTTGCGCAAATCGGTGATCTCCAGCGCCGTCATCATGTTCATCATCGCCAACGCCGGTCTGTTTGCGTTTTTGATCACACGCGCTGGCGTGCCTGACGCGATCGGACGCTACCTGGAAGCGGTGCTGCAGTCGCCGATGCTGTTCCTGCTGGGCGTCAACGCCGCACTGTTCATCATCGGCATGTTCATCGAAACCAGCGCCGCCATCATTGTGCTGGCGCCCATCCTGGCGCCGGTGGCCATGCATTTCGGCGTCGACCCGGTGCATTTCGGCATGATCATGGTCGTCAACCTCGCACTCGGCATGATCACGCCGCCTTTCGGTGTAAACCTCTTTGCGGCGTGTACGGTGGCGCGTATCTCACTCGACCAGATCATCCGGCACCTCTTGCCCTTTGTGCTGGTGATCATTGGCTGCCTGATGCTGATCACCTATTTCCCGGCGATCTCGCTGACCTTGCGCGACCTGGTCTATTCGAAATAGGGCTTGGGCTACACTTGAGCCCGTCAGGAGAGAGTTTTCCCCGAGAAAACCGCCGAAGGCGCATGCCCACCCTTTATGGTGGGCTGAACGCTCAGGCAAAAGGACTGGCAACCGCCCCTCGGCAAACATTTTGACGAGCGGCGTTCCCTACTGGAGAGAGGCGGCCTTCAAGGCCGTCCACCGAAGGAGCAAGCCCGCATCGCCGGGTGAATCTCTCAGGTAAACCGGACAGCAGGGGCAGCCCATGGCTTGTGGCCATGTTGTCTATTTGCCCCCGGAGAACGCCTGTGTCTGCCACCGATACCGCCCTGCAAAAAACACCCTTGCATGCGCTGCACCTCGAACTGGGTGCGCGCATGGTTCCGTTTGCAGGCTATTCCATGCCGGTCCAGTACCCGGCCGGCCTGATGGCCGAACACCAACACACCCGCACAGCGGCCGGCCTGTTTGACGTCTCCCACATGGGCCAGTTGCGCCTGGTCGGACCCGACGCTGCAGCAGCACTTGAAAGCCTGATCCCGGTGGATGTGATCGGCCTGGCGGTTGGCAAGCAGCGCTACGGCCTGCTGCTCAATGAGGACGGCGGCATCATCGACGACCTGATGTTCTTCAACCGGGGAGAGGACATTTTTGTGATCGTCAACGGCGCCTGCAAGGTCGGCGACATCGCCCATATCCAGCAAAAAATCGGCAGTCGTTGCGAGGTGATTCCCATGCCCGACATGGCACTGCTGGCGCTGCAGGGTCCGCAGGCCGTGACCGCGCTGTCACGACTGGCCCCCGGTGTCGAACAGCTCGTGTTCATGACCGGCGGGCGTTTTACCGTCGCCGGCTGCGACTGCTTTCTCACGCGCAGCGGCTACACCGGCGAAGACGGCTTTGAAATCTCGGTGCCAGCCGCGCAGGCCGACACCCTCGCGCGCGCCCTGCTGGCCCAGCCGGAAGTCCAGCCCATCGGCCTGGGCGCGCGCAATTCGCTGCGCCTCGAAGCCGGCCTCTGCCTCTATGGCAACGACCTGGACACCCGCACCACACCGATCGAAGCCAGTCTCAACTGGGCGATCCAGAAAGTGCGGCGCAGCGGCGGTGAACGCGCTGGCGGCTTTCCGGGCGCGGCCACGGTGCTGGCGCAACTGGACACACCCGCCCGCCTCACGCGCAAGCGTGTCGGCCTGGTGGCGCTGGAGCGTGTGCCGGTGCGTGAACACACCGAACTGCAAAATGCCGAAGGCCGGCGCATTGGCGAGGTCACCAGCGGCCTGCTCGGACCGACCGTGGACAAGCCGGTCGCCATGGCCTATGTCGAACCGGCCTTTGCTGCCATCGGCACACGGGTGAATGCCCTGGTGCGCGGCAAACCGGTGCCCATGGAAGTGACCGCCATGCCTTTTGTTCCCGCCCGTTATTTCCGCGGCTGAAATTTTTACCTCTCAACTTTATTCAACGGAGAAGACCATGCTCAAGTACACCGAAGACCACGAATGGATCAAGCTGGACGGCGACATCGCCACCGTCGGCATCACCACCCACGCGCAGGATGCGCTCGGTGATGTGGTGTTTGTCGACCTGCCCTCGGTCGGCAGCAGCTTTGCGCAGAAGGAAGTCGCCGGCGTCGTCGAGTCGGTCAAGGCCGCCGCCGACGTCTTCATGCCGATCAGCGGCGAAGTCACCGAAGTCAACGAAGCCCTGCGCGACGACCCCTCGCTGGCCAACAGCGACCCGCTGGGCGCCGGCTGGTTCTTCAAGGTCAAACTGTCGGACAAGTCGCAGCTCGATGCGCTGCTCGACGAGGCCGCCTACACCAGCTTCGCCGCCAATACCTGACACGAAAGGTCCCATGTTGATGCCTACCGCCAAGTCGCTCGGTGAACTGGAAAACCCCGCCGAATTCATCGCCCGCCACATCGGTATTGATGAGGCCGACGAAGCCCACATGCTGGGTGTGGTCGGCTCGGCCTCGCGCCGCGCGCTGATTGATGGCATTGTTCCGCGCTCCATCGCGCGCAGCAGCGCGATGGCGATTCCGCCCCCGGTGACGGAAGCGGCAGCGCTCAAACAGCTCAAGGCCATGGCGGCGAAGAACCAGGTGTTCAAAAGTTTCATCGGCCAGGGCTACTACGGCACGCTGACACCCGGCGTGATCCTGCGCAACATCCTTGAGAATCCCGCCTGGTACACCGCCTACACGCCCTACCAGGCCGAAATCTCGCAGGGCCGCATGGAAGCGCTGATCAACTTCCAGACCATGGTGTGCGAACTCACCGGCATGCCGATTGCCAATGCGTCCATGCTCGACGAAGCCACGGCCGCTGCCGAAGCCATGACCCTGGCCAAACGCAGCGTCAAGAGCAAGAGCCAGGTCTTCCTGGTCGCAGGCGACTGCCACCCGCAGACCATCGAGGTGATCCAGACCCGCGCCAAACCGCTGGGCATTGAGGTCAGGGTCAGCTCCGCCTCGGCCACCCTGCCCATGATGATGGCCGAGGGCGACTACTTCGGCGTGCTGGCGCAATACCCGGCCACCACCGGCAGCATCCACGACCTGCGGCCGCTGGCCGGCCAGGCGCATGCCGACGGCGCCGCGCTGTGTGTGGCTGCCGACCTGCTGGCGCTGACCCTGCTCACGCCACCCGGCGAATGGGACGCCGACATCGTGCTGGGCAACACCCAGCGTTTTGGCATGCCCATGGGCAACGGCGGCCCGCACGCGGCCTACCTGGCTTGCCGCGACGAGTTCAAGCGTTCGCTGCCAGGGCGACTCGTCGGCGTCAGTGTGGACAGCCACGGCCAGCCGACCTACCGGCTGGCGCTGCAGACGCGCGAGCAGCACATACGCCGTGAAAAAGCCACCTCCAACATCTGCACGGCGCAGGTGCTGCCGGCCGTGATCGCCAGCATGTACGCCGTCTACCACGGGCCGCAAGGCCTCAAGCGTATCGCGGAGCGCGTGGCGACTTACACGGCCATTTTTGTGCAAGGCCTGAAAACGCTGGGTTACGAAATCACCAACACCGGCGCCTTTGATTCGGTCACCATCAAGACCGGAGACGCTACTCATTTGATAGCTGATCGCGCAAGAGTGGCGAGGGCCAACCTGCGATTTCGTTTGAAGAATCACCTGGGCGTGTCGCTCGACGAAACCACCAGCCGCAAGGACATCGAGCTGCTCTGGTCCTTCTTTGCCCAGCCCGGCCAAGCGGTGCCGGTGGTCAGCGCTTTCGAAAAAGGTGTGGCGTCGCTGATCCCTGCGGACCTGCGCCGCTCAAGCGACTTCCTCACGCACCCGGTGTTCAATACGCACCACAGCGAGACCGGCATGCTGCGCTACATCCGCATGCTCAGCGACAAGGACCTGGCGCTGGACCGCAGCATGATCCCGCTCGGCAGTTGCACCATGAAGCTCAATGCCACCAGCGAGATGATTCCCATCACCTGGCCCGAATTCGCCAACATCCATCCGTTTGCACCGCAGGAGCAGTTGCTGGGTTACGCCGAGCTCGACAAACAATTGCGCGACTGGCTGTGCCAGGCCACCGGTTATGCCGGTATCAGCCTGCAACCGAATGCCGGCTCGCAGGGCGAATACGCCGGCCTGCTGGTGATCAAGGCGTGGATGGAAGCCAACGGCCAGGGCCACCGCAACATCTGCCTGATTCCCTCGTCGGCGCACGGCACCAACCCCGCCAGCGCGCAGATGGTCGGCATGACGGTTGTGGTCACGGCCTGCGATGCGCAGGGAAATGTCGACATGGCCGACTTGAAGGCCAAGTGTGAACAACACAGCGCAAATCTGGCCTGCGTGATGATCACCTACCCGAGCACCCACGGCGTGTTCGAGACCCAGGTGAAGGAACTCTGCGCCATGGTGCACAGCCACGGCGGGCGCGTCTACGTGGACGGCGCCAACATGAACGCACTTGTCGGCGTGGCGGCTCCCGGCGAGTTTGGCGGCGATGTCAGCCACCTGAACCTGCACAAGACCTTTTGCATTCCCCACGGAGGCGGCGGGCCGGGCGTTGGCCCCGTCTGCGTCGTCGCGGATCTCGTGCCTTACCTGCCCGGCCACGCCACAGCCGGCCTGCCGGTCAACGGCGTCGGTGCGATTTCAGCGGCGCCGCTGGGCAACGCGGCCGTGTTGCCGATCAGCTGGATGTACTGCCGCATGATGGGCCCCGAAGGCCTGCAGCAGGCCACCG
>JAZKIE010000464.1:0-8550 GCA_040385025.1 Pseudomonadota bacterium
ACGTGATGAAGCTGCAGATCAAGGTCAATCCGCTGACCGGCGTGATTGAAGATGCGCGCTTCAAGACCTACGGCTGCGGCTCGGCGATTGCGTCAAGCTCGCTGGTCACCGAGTGGGTCAAGGGCAAAACCCTGGACGAGGCAGCAAGCATCAAGAACAGCGCGATTGCCGAAGAACTGGCCCTGCCGCCTGTGAAAATTCATTGCTCCATCCTGGCGGAAGACGCGATCAAGGCGGCCGTCAGCGATTACAAGCTCAAGCACGCTCACTAATTTCAGGCGACCTGCGCACCATGTCCGTTACCCTCACCGACGCCGCAGCACGGCACGTCACCCGCTACATGAGCAAGCGCGGCAAAGGCGTGGGCGTGCGACTCGGCGTGCGAACCACCGGCTGTTCCGGCCTGGCCTACAAGATTGAATATGCCGATGAAATCGCGCCCGAGGACGTGGTGTTCGAGGACAACGGCGTCAAGGTGCTGGTCGACCCCAAAAGCATGGCTTACATCGACGGCACCCAGCTCGACTTTGTGCGCGAGGGGCTGAACGAAGGTTTCAAGTTCATTAATCCGAATGAGCGCGACCGCTGTGGCTGCGGCGAATCCTTCCGCGTGTGATTTTTGTGTGTAAAGCTACTGCGCGGCCGCCATGCGTCGTTGCGCAGTGCTCGAAATCCTCACGTACCTGAGTACGTTCCGGTTTCTGCGCGCTGTGCGCCTCGCCTGACGACCGCTCGCTACGCTTTCCATCACAAAAATTTCGTCTCACCGTGCCCTCGCTCCAATCCAACGATTTCGAACTTTTTGACCTGCCTGTGCAATTTGCGCAGGACGGCGACGTGCTCGATGCACGCTGGAAAGAACTGCAGCGCGAAGCCCATCCCGACAAATTCGCGGCGCAGGGCGCTGCTGCGCAGCGCGTAGCCATGCAGTGGTCGGTGCGTATCAACGAGGCCTACCAGCGCCTGAAAAACCCGCTCAAGCGCGCCATGTACCTGTGTGAAATACATGGCGCTCCCATCGAGGCTGAAAGCAATACCGCCATGCCGGCCGACTTCCTGATGCAGCAAATGCAGTGGCGCGAAGCGCTGGATGATGCGGACGGCATAGCAAATCTGGATGAAATCGCGGCTCAGGCTACGTCCAGCAAGCGTGAGCAGCTATCAAAAATAGAGCATCTGCTGGACGTCGAAAAGGACTTTTCGGCAGCCGCCCGGCAGGTGAGAGGCCTTATGTTTATTGAGCGTTTTGCCAGTGAGGTCGATGCGCGCATCGACGCGCTGGGACAATAGGCTTTCGTAAAAACCAGTCGCAACCCAGATTCATGGCCTTACTGCAAATCTCCGAACCCGGCCAGACGCCGGACCCGCATCAGCGGCGCATTGCCATCGGCATTGACCTGGGCACCACCCATTCGCTGGTGGCCAGTGTGCGCAATGGTGTGGCCGAATGCCTGCCCGATGACCTGGGTCGTGTGATCCTGCCCAGTGTCGTGCGATACGGGCTCGACGGTTCCGGCACCGTGACCCGCCAGATTGGCTACGACGCCCTGGCTGCGCAGGTGGAAGATCCGAAAAACACCATTGCTTCGGTCAAGCGCCTGATGGGGCGCGGTATCGCGGACATCGGGAGTCGCGCGCAACTGCCTTACGAGCTGATCGACAAACCTGGCATGGTTGCGGTGCAAACCGTGGCCGGTGAAAAAAGCCCGGTCGAGGTCAGTGCCGAAATTCTCGCGACCCTGCGTTACCGGGCTGAAGACACCTTCGATGACGATGTCTTCGGCGCAGTGATCACGGTGCCCGCCTACTTCGACGATGCGCAGCGCCAGGCCACCAAGGATGCGGCGCAACTCGCCGGCATCCACGTGCTGCGCCTTATCAACGAACCGACAGCGGCGGCAATCGCCTACGGCCTGGACAACGCCAGCGAGGGCGTTTACGCGATTTACGACCTGGGTGGCGGCACCTTCGACATTTCCATCCTGCGCTTGAGCCAGGGCGTGTTTGAAGTCGTGTCCACCGGTGGCGATTCGGCGCTCGGTGGCGACGACTACGACCGCGCGTTGGTGCAGTGGGTGCTGGACAAGGCCGGTGTGGCAGCCGACACGCTGACGTCAGGCGACAAGGCGGCGCTGCTGCAGACCGCACGGGCCTGCAAGGAGGCCCTGTCTGCTACAGATTCCGTAGCATTTTCCGCCCGACTGACAAGGGCCAACGTGCAGTTTGACATGAAGGCGGCGGACTTCGAGGCGGCCACGGCGTCGCTGACGCAGCGCACGCTGACGGCCGTGCGCAAGGCCTTGCGCGATGCGGAGCTGAGCAAGGACGACGTGCAGGGCGTGGTGCTGGTGGGCGGCTCGACCCGCATGCCGCAGGTGCGCCGTGCGGTCGGCAGCTTTTTCGGCCAGGAGCCGCTGACCAACCTGAACCCCGACGAAGTGGTGGCATTGGGTGCAGCGGTGTCCGCCAACCAGCTGGCCGGCAATGCCGCCGGCAGCGAGTTGTTGCTGCTCGACGTGATCCCGCTGTCGCTGGGCATCGAAACCATGGGCGGCCTGGTCGAGCGCATCGTGCCGCGCAACCAGACCATTCCGACGGCGATGGCGCAGGACTTCACGACCTACCAGGACGGCCAGACCGCGCTGGCGCTGCATGTGGTGCAGGGTGAACGCGACCTGGTGGCCGACTGCCGCAGCCTGGCGCGTTTCGAGCTGCGTGGCATCCCGCCCATGGCGGCCGGTGCCGCGCGCATCCGCGTGACCTTCACGGTGGATGCCGATGGCCTGCTCAGTGTCAACGCGAAAGAGCAGGGCAGTGGGGTGGAGGCACGCATCGATGTGAAGCCGTCCTACGGCCTGTCCGACGAGGACATTGCCCGCATGCTGCAGGAAAGTTTTTCCACCGCGCAGCAGGACATGCAGGCGCGTGCGCTGGCCGAGGCCCAGGTTGATGCCGACCGCATGCTGCTGGCCACGCAAAGTGCGCTGGCTGCCGACGCGGATTTGCTGGAGGCGTCGGAGAAGGCGAACATCCATCGCCTGATGGCCGAACTGGCCCAGACGCGGCAGCAGGGCGATGCCGCGCAGATCGAAGCCGCCGTCAAGGTGCTTGCCGTGGGCACCGAAAATTTTGCCGCGCAGCGCATGAACCGCGGTATCCGCCAGGCCCTGGCCGGCAAGAACATCGCCACGGTCTGAGGAAATCGCACCACCATGCCCATCATCAAAATACTGCCCCATCCCGAGTACTGCCCCAACGGTGCTGAAGTCTCTGCGCCTGCGGGCACCTCGATTTGTGAAGCCCTGCTCGACAACAAGATCAACATCGAACATGCGTGTGACATGAGCGCGGCCTGTACCACCTGCCATGTGATCGTGCGTCAGGGTTTTGCATCGCTCAACGAGCTCGACGAAACCGAGGAAGACCTGTTGGACCGCGCCTGGGGGCTCGAGCCCAATTCGCGCCTGAGTTGCCAGGCCTTGCTGGCCCAGGGCGATGTGACGGTCGAGATCCCCAAGTACTCCATCAATCACGCCAAAGAAGTCCATTAGCCACCGTCGGTCCCGGTGCCGCCTGCAATAGGGCGCGCTATTTTCCAGCCCCGCGACCGGGTGGGCGATGCTTCTCCGTTACCATTCGCAGATGCGTCAAATCGTTCTAGACACTGAAACCACGGGCCTGTCCGCAGAAAACGGCGACCGCATTATTGAAATTGGTTGCGTGGAGTTGCTGGGACGCAAACTCACCGGCAACAACAAGCACTTTTACCTGAACCCCGAGCGCGACAGCCATGAGGATGCACTGAAGGTTCACGGCATCAGCAATGAGTTTCTGCGAGACAAGCCGAAGTTCGCAGTCATTGCCGATGAGCTGCTGGCCTACCTGCAGGGCGCCGAGGTCATCATCCACAACGCGCCCTTCGACATCAGCTTTCTGAACAAGGAGCTCGAACTGGTGGGCCGGCCGCCCATCACGCAGTGCCTTGCCAAAGTCACCGACAGCCTGATGATGGCCAAGGAGTTGTTTCCCGGAAAGCGCAATTCGCTTGATGCGCTGTGCGACCGGCTTGAGGTCGACAATTCCGGGCGCACCCTGCACGGTGCCTTGCTCGATGCCGAACTGCTGGCCGATGTGTACATCAATCTGACGCGCGGGCAGAACGCGCTGGTGATGGAAGTCGGCAGCGCGGCCGAGGACGGCGGCAGCATCGCGGTGGTTGATCTGAGCGGTTTTGATTTGCCCCTGCTGCTGGCCAATGACCAGGAGATGGCGGCCCACGAAACATTGCTGGCGGACATCGACAAGGCCAGCAAGGGCAAGACAGTCTGGCGTGTACTCGAGAATGCCTGATAAAACCGCTATAATCTGAGGCTGACCGACAGGGCGGTTAGCTCAGGGGTAGAGCACTGCATTCACACTGCAGGGGTCGCAAGTTCGAAACTTGCACCGCCCACCAAATTTGAACCCCAAGCCAGTAATGGCTTGGGGTTTTTCTTTGTCACTGCGCAGCCCAGCCGCCATCCATGTTCCAGGCCACGCCGCGCACATTGTTGCCTGCGGGCGAACAGAAAAACACGGCCAGCGCGCCCAGTTCCTCGGGTGTGGTGAACTGCATCGATGGTTCCTTTTCTCCGAGCAACTGGCGGGTTGCTTCTTCGTTGGAGATGTTGCCGGCGGCAGCTTTGGCGTCCACCTGTTTCTGCACCAGAGGGGTTAGCACCCAGCCGGGGCAGATCGCATTGCAGGTCACACCGGTGGTGGCATTTTCCAGCGCGGTGACCTTGGTCAGGCCGACGATGCCGTGTTTCGCTGCAACATAAGCGGATTTTTCGGCGGAGCCGACCAGGCCGTGCACCGAGGCCACATTGAGGATACGTCCCCATCCCTTGCCGCCATCGGCGGCCTGCATGGCAGGTAGCGCCAGGCGTGTCGCGTGGAAGGCACTGCTGAGGTTGATGGCGATCACCGCATCCCAGCGTTCGACGGGAAAGTTTTCAATTTTTGCGACGTGCTGGATGCCGGCGTTGTTGACCAGAATGTCTATCTGGCCGAATTGCGCGGCGGCAAACTTCATCATGGCTTCGATCTCGGCAGGTTTGCTCATGTCGGCACCGTGGTAGGCCACCTTGACGCCCAGCGCGGCAATTTCCGCCTGCGGTCCGGCGGTGTCGCCGAAACCGTTGAGCACGATATTTGCACCTTGTTGCGCCAGGGCCTTGGCGATGCCGAGTCCGATGCCACTGGTGGAGCCGGTCACGAGGGCAGTTTTACCTTTGAGCATGAATTTTTCTCCGGATGATTTACGATGCAATCGAAACGCTGAAAAGCGGCTTTAGCAATTATCAAGCCTCCAACCCGGATTCCCCTGCAATGACCGAACCTACGCTGAACTACCTACCCTGCGCCGACGCCTCCGGCGGCCACCGCATGGCGTATTGGCAGTGGGGCGATGCTGCAAATCCGCACGTGGTGGTGTGTGTACATGGCTTGTCGCGGCAGGGCCGGGATTTTGATGTGCTGGCCGGCTACCTGGCGGATCAGGCGCGGGTAATCTGTCCGGACGTGGCCGGCCGCGGGCAGAGCGACTGGCTCCAGGATCCGATGGCTTACCAGATCCCGCAGTACGCCGCCGACATGCTCACGCTGCTAACTCACCTGAACCAGCAATCGCCCGTGACCACGCTGGACTGGGTCGGCACGAGCATGGGCGGCTTGATCGGCATGGCGATTGCGGGCCAGCCCGGTTTGCCGCTGCCTGCGCCGGTGCGAAAGCTGGTGCTCAACGACGTGGGACCGGCCATCGAATGGGCCGCCATCCAGCGCATCGCTGCCTATCTCGGCAAGGCCGGGCATTTCGACTCGCTGCAGCAGGCTGCCGATGCGATGTGGGCTGTGTCCAAGAGTTTTGGCCCGCACACGCCCGAGCAATGGCTGGCCCTGTCACGCCCCATGGTCAAGCCGGTAGCGGGTGCGCAGGATGGCCGTGTGATGTTGCATTACGACCCGGCGATTGCTGTGCCTGTGCGTGCAGCGACCGAGGAGTCTGCTCGCCAGGGGGAAGCCATGTTGTGGCAGCTCTACGACCAGATTCAGGCGCCGGTGCTGATTCTGCGTGGCGCAGACTCGGACCTGCTCAGCCAGGAAACCGCACTGGCCATGACGCAGCGGGGGCCGCGCGCGCGCGTGGTGGAGTTTGAAGGCGTGGGCCATGCACCCACCTTGGTGAGTCTGGACCAGGTCAGCACCATCAGTGATTTTCTTTTTGTCTGAAGTTTTGTCATGAAAAATACCGGGGTCGGGCAGGGCGCCTCGACCGCAGCGCCCATCCAGCACACCATCAACGCGTCGATTGTGACGGCGACAGCCGACAGCCTGCCGGACCAGCCGCATGCGCTGGTTCGCGCACGGGCCTTTGCCGAACCTCTGATCGCCAGCGAGACGCTGGACACGGGTGAAAACATCCTGGCCCATGCCGATGCGGTCGCGGCGATTCTCAAGACCATAGGCGGGTCCGAGGCGATGCAGGCTGCCACTTACCTGGTGTATGCCTGCGCACACCTGAACAAACCGCAGGAGGTGATCGCCAAGGCGTTCGGGGAGAACTTCGCGGCCCTGGCCATTGAAACCACCAAACTGGTCAATGTGCAAAATCAGGCCCGTGCCGCCGATGCCAAGGCGCAACTGACGGAGGACCCTGCCGCCCAAACCGAGAATGTGCGCAAGATGCTGCTGGCGTTTTCGCGCGATTTGCGGGTGGTCATGCTGCGCCTGGCATCGCGGCTGCAGACCTTGCGCCACTTTGCAACGATTCGCCAGCAGGCCCCCGTGGCCGTGGCGCGCGAGTCGCTGCATGTGTTCGCGCCGCTGGCCAACCGCTTGGGTATCTGGCAGATCAAGTGGGAGATGGAGGACCTGGCTTTCCGTTTCCTCGAACCCGATACCTACAAACAGGTTGCGCGCCTGCTCGATCAGAAACGCGCCGAGCGCGAGGTTTTCATGGAGGCCTTGCGCGCGCAACTCGAGCGCGAGCTGAACACGGGCGGAATCGCGGCGCTGGTGCAGGGCCGGCCCAAACACATTTACAGCATTGTCAAAAAAATGCGCGGCAAGTCGCTGGACTTCGAGCAGGTCTTCGACATCCGCGCCCTGCGCGTGATTGCCGCGGACGTGAAGGGCTGTTATGCGGCGCTTGGTTTTGTGCACGCCAACTTCACGCCGGTGGAAGGAGAGTTCGACGACTACATCGCCAAGCCCAAGTCCAACGGTTACCAGTCGCTGCACACGGTGGTCCGCGACGGGCAGCAGCGCGCCGTCGAAATCCAGATCCGGACGCAGGCCATGCACGACCATGCCGAGCATGGGGTAGCCGCCCACTGGGCCTACAAGGAAGCTGGATCCAAGGGCTACAGCGGGGTCTCGGCCAGCAGCGAATACGACGCAAAAATTGCGGTGCTGCGTCAGCTCCTGGCCTGGGAGCGCGACTTGTCGGGGCCGGTATCGGCGAACGCGCGTGAGTCCAGGCAGGGCCTGTTCGAGGACCGCATTTATGTGCTGACGCCCGATGCGGCCGTGGTCGAGTTGCCCCAGGGCGCGACGGCGCTGGACTTTGCCTACAGCGTGCACACCAGTCTGGGTCACCGCTGCCGCGGTGCAAAGCTCGACGGTGCCATGGTGCCGCTGAACACGCCGCTGCAAAACGGGCAAACCGTCGAGGTGGTGACGACCAAAGAGGGCGGCCCCTCGCGCGATTGGCTCAATCCCGAGCTGGGCTTCCTGGCGAGCCACCGCGCGAAGTCCAAGGTGCGCGCATGGTTCAACGCACAAGCCATGGCGCAGACGGTGGCACGTGGTCGCGAGGCGGTGGAGAAGCTGCTGCAGCGGGAAGGCAAGACCGCGATGAAACTGGAGGATGTGGCGGCGCAGCTCGGTTTCAAGAGCGCCGAGGATTTGTTCGAGGTGGTCGGCAAGGATGAGTTGTCCCTGCGCACCATCGAAAACATGCTCAAGCCGCCGGAGCCGGCGCCGACGCAGGACGATTATGTGCTGGCCAAGAAGGCCAGGCCCGACAAGTCCGCAGGCCGCAGCAGCAAGGGCGCTGTGCTGGTGGTGGGCATCGACTCGCTGCTGACGCAACTGGCGAAATGTTGCAAGCCCGCACCGCCGGACGCCATCCTCGGCTTTGTGACCAAGGGCAAGGGTGTGAGCATCCACCGAAGCGATTGCAGCAATTTCCGCAACATGGCCGGTGGCAGCCCGGATCGCGTGATCGAGGTCCAGTGGAGTCAACCCAAAAACAGCGGCGGTTCTGTCTACCCGGTCGACGTGACCATCGAGGCAGCCGATCGCCAGGGTTTGCTGCGTGATATTTCCGAGGTGTTTGCCAAGGAAAAAATGAATGTGATCGGCGTGCAGACGCAGTCGGTCAAGGACAACCGCGGCGGCACGGCATGGATGACCTTCACGGTGGAGGTGACGGAATCGGGGCGTCTGAACCAGGTGCTGGCGGTTGTGGCCGAGGTAACTGGCGTACGTTCTGCGCGGCGCCGCTGA
>JAZKIE010000465.1:0-9931 GCA_040385025.1 Pseudomonadota bacterium
CCGGAGCGGGTGTCCATGCCCGACTTCGACATCGATTTCTGCCAGACCAACCGCGACCGCGTGATCGACTATGTGAAAGACAAGTACGGCCACGCGGCGGTCAGCCAGATCGTGACCTTCGGAACCATGGCCGCGCGCGCGGCCATTCGCGACGTCGGCCGCGTGCTCGATTTCTCCTATGGCTTTTGCGACGGCATCTCCAAGCTGATCCCGAACAAGCCGGGCCAGGCCGTGACCCTGCAACTGGTGCCGGCGGACCGCAAGAAAAACGACAAGATGGTTTACGCGCTGGAAGCAGAACCGGTGCTGGCCGAACGCGAGGCCAAGGAAGAGGACGTGCGCACCTTGCTGGAGCTGGCGCGCAAGCTCGAAGGCCTGACGCGCAACGTCGGCATGCATGCCGGCGGCGTGTTGATTGCACCGGGCAAACTCACCGACTTCTGTCCGCTTTACCTGCAGCCTGGCAGCACCTCGGCCGTCAGCCAGTTCGACAAGAACGACGTCGAGGCCATCGGTCTGGTCAAGTTCGACTTTCTGGGCCTGGCCACGCTGACCATCCTGGAGCTGGCCCGCGAGTTCATCGTGCAGCGGCATCCCGCGCAAAAGGATTTCAAATTCGAGAACCTGCCGCTCGATGACGCGCGGGTCTACGCACTGTTTGCCGAAGGCAAGACCGAAGCCGTGTTCCAGTTTGAAAGTATCGGCATGCAGCGCATGTTGCGCGATGCCAGGCCCAACCGGCTGGAAGACCTGATCGCCATGAACGCGCTGTACCGGCCGGGTCCGATGGACCTGATCCCGACCTACATCGCGCGCAAGCAGGGCAAGGAGACACCCGAATACCCGGACCCGCGCGTCAAGCCCATCCTCGAAGAGACCTACGGCATCATGGTCTACCAGGAGCAGGTGATGCAGACGGCGCAGATCCTGGGCGGTTATTCGCTGGGTGGCGCCGACATGTTGCGCCGCGCCATGGGCAAGAAGGACGAAAAGGAGATGGCCTCGCAGCGGGAAATTTTCCGCAAGGGCGCCGGTGTCAACGGCCTCACGCAGGAGAAGGCGGACGAGGTTTTCGACCTGATGGAGAAGTTCGCCGGCTACGGCTTCAACAAGTCGCACTCGGCCGCCTACGCGCTGCTGGCCTACCACACGGCCTGGCTCAAGCGGCACTACACAGCCGAGTTTTTCTGCGCCAACATGACGGTCGAAATGGGCGACACCGACAAGCTGCGCATCCTTTTTGGCGATGCGCTCAAGATGGGCGTCAGCTTCGAGTCGCCCGATGTCAACCGCGGCCACTACCGCTTCGAGCCGATCAGCAACACCAGCATCCGTTACGGGCTGGGCGCGGTCAAAGGCACTGGCCAGCAGGCGATTGCCGCGATCGTGGCGGCGCGCGAGGCGGGTGGCGCATTTACCTCGCTGTTCGATTTCTGCTTGCGTGTCGACAAGACCAAAATGAACAAACGAACAGTCGAGGCGCTGATCAAGGCCGGCGCCTTTGACAACCTGCAGCTCAACCGCGCGTCCTTGCTGGCCTCGGTGGATCGCGCTTTTGAATTTGCGGCCCAGGCCGAGGCCAATGTGAATCAGGGCGGCCTGTTTGACATGGACTCACACGCCGCCAGCACGCAGGAGCCGCCGCTTGTAGAGGCTGTGCCGTTTGGCGTGAAGGCGCGGCTGGTGCAGGAGAAAATGGCCATCGGTTTTTACCTGTCCGGCCATTTGTTCGACGAGGTCGAGACCGAGGTGCGTCAGTTTGTCAAACGCAAGATCGACGACCTGATCGATTCGCGCGACCAGACCCTGCTGGCGGCCATCGTCAGCGACCTGCGTGTGATCAACGGCAACCGCGGCAAGCTGATCATTTTCAAGCTCGACGACAAGACCGACACGCTGGAGGCCTCGGTGGACGAGGCCACCTTCAACGCCAACCGCAATTTGCTGAAGGACGATGAACTGGTGATCGTGCAGGGCACCTTGCAGCCGGCGTCCGAGCGTTTTGGCCGGCGTTTCAAGGTGACTCAGGTCTGGAGCCTGGAGGCGGCGCGCTGCCGTTTCGGCAAGTATTTGCGTGTGGCCGTCAACGGCAGTGCGCCGGACGTGCAGCGCATCGTGCGGGATTTTCCACCGCGCAAGGAGATGTCGGAGCAAGGCGAGGTCAGCCGCGGCTTGCCGGTGCGTCTGAGCCTCAAACGCAGCAGCGTCGTCGCCGAATTGCAGCTCGGTGAAGCCGCGAAGTTTTTTCCGACCGACGCGGCATTGGCGAGCTGGATGGCCCAGGCCGATCAAGGGCTGGCGCAAATTGTCTATGAGTGAAATCGGGCTCTAGCCCATGTGCGACGAGCGTAAGCAGCTACTTTATTGATAGCAAATCCTGGTCCATCAGGTGATGACCAGGGCGCTCGACGCCTTAATCCTTGGGCCGGAATTCCAGAATCATCGGCGTCGGCACCCGCCCGTCCACATCTTTCGGCATGGTCTCGGTGCGGATGATGGCCTTGATCACGGCATCGTCCCAGGCCTTGTTGCCGCTGGACTTGAGGAGGCGTGGCGCGAGGATGGTGCCGTCAGGCGTGGTCCGCACCTCGACTTCGGCCGTCGGGTTGCCGGCAATGTCTTCCGTAAAAACGATGTTGGGCTTGACCTTGGCGCGCACCTTGCCGCCGTAGCTGGCTGAGGGGCCGCTGGATTTTTGCGCCGTGCCTTTGGCGTCGGCACCGCCGGTGGCGCCGGCCAGGCCCATGGCGCGTTTGATGTTGTCCTGCCGCAGCTTTTCCGCTGCAGCATCCGCCAGTTTTTTCTTTTCCGCCTCTTTGGCGTCCTGCTTCGCGTCGTTCTTTTTGTCTTCGGCTTTTTTCGCTTCCAGCTTTTTGGCTTCCTCGGCCTTGCGCTTGGCCAGGTCTTCCTTCGCCTTCTGCTCTTTTTCTTTTTTGGCCTGAAGTTCTTTGAGTTTGTCCTGCTCGGCTTTGGCCTTGGCCAGTTCGGCTTCTTTTTTCTTCAGCTCCAGCTTGCGTTTTTTCTCGCGCTCGAGCGCGATGTCCACATCGGGCGCGGGTGGCGGTGGCGGTGCCTTGACCACGGGCTCGGGCGGCGGGGGAGGAGGGGGCAGAGGGGGCGGGGGCGGGGCTTCCACCAGTTTCGGTGCGGCTTCCTGCGGCACGCTGGACCACAGCTCGGCTTCAAACGACAGATCGGGGTCGCTGTGCTTCCAGTTGATGCCCCAGGTCAGCGCGCCTATCAGCAGCGCATGCACCAGCAGCGCCAGGCCAAAGGACCGCAGCGCACCCGGATCGGGTTGCGGTGCAAGGTCGAGGCGGTCAGCGGCGCTGGGCATTGATGGGGGAGGCTCGGTCAGTTGCCGGTTTGCACCGACAGGCCGACGCGCGCGACACCGGCTTTTTGCAGCGCGTCCATGACCTTGACCACGGTTTCGTACTTGATGGACTTGTCGGCGCTGATCACCACCGGTGTGGTCTGCTCGCCGGCCGGAACCGATGGCTGCAAACGCTTGACGGCTGCGCCGACCTCGGCCAGGCGCGCAGGCACCGTCTGGCCATCAGACTTGATCTGGATGACTTCTTCCTTGCTGATTTCGATCTGGATCGGCTTGGGGGGCTGGCCCGGTGCCTTGCCGACCTTGGGCAGCGCAATCATGCTGGGCGTGATCAGCGGCGCCGTCACCATGAAGATGATGAGCAGCACCAGCATCACGTCGATGAAGGGCACCATGTTGATCTCGCTGATGGTGCGGCGGCCGCGGCCGCGGGAGTTGACGGCTGGCATGGCTGGCTAGTGACCTGACGGCGAGGTCGCGCCCAGGTTGCGCTGCAGGATGTTGGAGAACTCCTCGATGAAGGTCTCCAGCTTGTTGGCGACGCGGTCAATGTCGTGGGCAAAGCGGTTGTAGGCGACAACTGCCGGAATGGCGGCAAACAGGCCGATGGCCGTCGCCACCAGCGCTTCAGCAATGCCGGGCGCCACGGAGGAGAGCGTGACCTGCTCCAGCGCCGCCAGCCCGGTGAAGGCGTGCATGATGCCCCAGACCGTGCCGAACAGGCCGACATAGGGCGAGACCGAGCCGACCGTGGCCAGGAAGGACAGGTTGGCCTCAACCGCGTCCACCTCGCGCTGGTAGCTGGCGCGCATGGCGCGGCGTGCGCCGTCGAGCAGGGTGCTGGGGTCGGCCATGCGGCGTTCGCGCAGTTTCTGGAACTCACGCATGCCGCTGGCAAAAATACGTTCCATCGGGCCGCTGCTTTTGGCGTTCTGCGTGGCTGCAGCGTACAGGTCGTTCAGGCTGGTGCCAGACCAGAATTCGCGGTCAAACTCGTCGTTGAGCGACTGCACGCGCTTGAGCGAGATGATCTTGCGGAAGATTGCCGCCCAGCTTGCAATCGACACGCCGACCAGCAAAGCCACCACGCCCTGGACCACCCAGCTGGCGTTGAGGAGAAGGTTGACGATGGATAAATCCTGATTCATGTTGTGGTTTCCAGACGGTCAAGGAGGTGAGCAGGAATTCTTGCAGGTTTCAGGCCAGCGGCGTCCACCCAGCCAATGCGTATCGTCCCTTCGCACAAGAGCATCGGGGCGCGCTCTGTTTTTAATAGCGCACTTTGACCGATTATCAAGGACGCACGGCCCTTTTCAATCAGACTCGCGGTAACAATCAGTTCATCGTCGAGGCGCGCGGGCCGGTGGTAACGCAGGCTGGTCTCGGTCACGACAAACATGCCGCCTGTGCTCTCGCGCAGTGCCTGTTGTTCAATCCCCAGTGATCTGAGCCATTCGGTGCGCGAGCGTTCAAAAAATTTCAGGTAGTTGGCATAGAAGACGATGCCGCCGGCGTCGGTGTCTTCCCAGTACACGCGCAGCGGCCACTGGAATGTGGCCCCCACGCTTTTCACTTCGTGTAAGGCGCTGCCCCCCGGGGGGGCTAATTTTCCTTGGGGCGGCCCTGCGGAAAATTGCGCGGTGTTCTTTGTTGACTCCTGCTTAGCCAAGCACCGTCTCCAGCCGCGCGACGGCTTCCTGCAATTGCGCCATCGAGTTGGCCGTGGAAAAGCGGATGTAGCGTTCTGGCGCCATGGTCCCGAAATCGCGGCCTGGCGTGACGGCCAGGTGGGCGCGTTTCATGAGTTCAAAAGCGAAGTCCCAACTGCCGCTGACGCCCAGGCGCACCGCGGCAGCCGTGCAGTCGGCATAGGCGTAAAAAGCGCCGTCCGGCATCACCGGCACCTTCAGGCCCAGACGATTCAGTTCCGGAATGAAATAGTCGCGTCTGGCCTTGAATTCGGCGCGGCGGCTTTCGTACTCGGCCAGGCTTTCGGGCTCGAAGCAGGCCAGCGCCGCATGCTGGGCCACGGTGCTGGGGCAGATGAACAGGTTTTGCGCAATACGTTCGATCACCGGCGCGAGTTCTTCGGGCACCACCAGCCAGCCCAGGCGCCAGCCGGTCATGTTGAAGTATTTGCTGAAGCTGTTGATGCTGATGATGCTTTGGCCCAAACCATCACCCATGGCCAACGCGGTGTGACCGAAGTCTTCTTCGTAACTCAGGCCCAGGTAGATCTCGTCGATCAACGTGATGCCGCCGCGGCTGTGCACAAATTCGTGGATGCGGCGCAATTCGTCCGGTGCAATGGATGTGCCGGTCGGATTCGACGGTGAAGCCAGCAACACACCGCGCGTCTTGTCGGTCCACGCCGCCTGTACCTTGGCGCTGCTGAGCTGGAAGCGTTCATCGGCGGTGGTTGGCACCAGCACCGCATTGCCTTCGGCGGCGCTGACAAAGTGCCGGTTGCAGGGGTAGCTCGGGTCCGGCATCAGGATGTCGTCACCAGCCTCGATCAACGCCAGGCAGGCCAGTTGCAGCGCGGCCGATGCGCCCGCTGTCACGATGATGCGGCCGGGCGCGACATCGGCCTTGAAGCGTGTGGCATACCAGCCGCTGATGCGTTCCCGCAGCGCCTGCAGTCCGGTGGCCTGGGTGTACTGGGTATTGCCGTCGTGGATGGCGCGTGCCGCAGCTTCCTGCACCAGCGGTGGCGCGGTGAAGTCCGGCTCGCCGATGTTCAGGAAAATCATGGGCCGGGCCGTGTGCGCCACGTCCCTGGCCATGGTTGCTGCGGCCTTGGCGACTTCCATCACATAAAAGGGCTCGATGCGCTGCGCGCGACGGGCGATCCGCAGGGAGCTCATGCGTATCAGGCTTTTTTGTCGGCAGCGACTTCAGCCGCCCGAAAGTTCGGCGCCAGCTTGTGCAACACACCGTTGACGTATTTGTGGCCGTCGGTGCCGCCGAAGGCTTTTGCCAGCTCGATACATTCGTTGATGACCACACGGTAAGGCACATCCAGGCAGTGCTTGAATTCGTAGGCGCCTATCCACAGCACAGCGTGCTCCACGGGCGAGATCTCCGCCATCTTGCGGTCCAGCAGCGGCGTGAAGCTGTCGTCGAGCGCGGCGGCTTCGCTGATGCAGCCGTGCAACAGGGCGTCGTAATGCGCGGAGTCTGCCTTGTGAAAGCCGACCAGGTCGCGCGTGAAGGCGTCGATGGAGTCTGCCGCATTGCGCCCGACCAGGTGCTGGTAAAGGGCCTGCAGCGCAAACTCGCGCGCGCGCGTGCGGGCCGATTTGTCAGCGGCTTTCTTGACGCCGGTGTCGGTCAGGCCGGTGCGGGTCTGCGGCGGGCGTTTGGGTTTGATGGGGGTGTCGGACATGCGCGCCTGGTGAATGTGTTGCTGTGTGTTCAGGAGAGTTCGTTGAGCAGATTGGCCATTTCCACGGCCACCTGCGCCGCGTCGCGGCCCTTGTCCACCTGGCGAGCTTCGGCCTGGGCGACGTTTTCCACCGTCAGGATGGCGTTGGCGATGGGCAACTGGTAGTCCAGCGCCAGCCGGCTGACCGAGGCGCCGCTTTCATTGGCAACGAGCTCAAAATGGTAGGTCTCGCCGCGAATGATGCAGCCCAGCGCAATCAGCGCGTCGTACTGGTCGCGTTCGGCCAGCGCCTGCAATGCCGACGGAATTTCCAGCGCGCCTGGCACCTTGACGTGGTGGATATTTTTTTCCTCGACACCCAGCGCCAGCAGTTCCTGCCAGCAAGCCTGCGCCAGGGCATTCGTGATGCTTTCGTTGAAGCGCGCCTGGACGATGCCTATCGACAGTTTTTTGCCGCTCAAGGGGCCGGCCGAGCCTTTTTCTGCACCAAACACGGTTATTCCTTTTTATTGGCGATGTAGCCTGTAATTTCAAGCCCGTAACCCGTCATGCTGGGCATGCGGCGCGGGTTGCCCATCAGCTCCATTTTGTGCACCCCGCACTCGCGCAGGATTTGCGCGCCCACGCCGTAGGTGCGCAAGTCCATGCGGCCGCGCTCTGGCGCCTGGCTGGCGCGCGCCGTGCCTTCGAATTGCGCCAGCAACTGGGCCGCGCTTTCGCCGCAATTGAGCAGCACCGCCACACCTTTGCCAGCCTTGGCCAGATGCGCCAGACTCTGGTCCAGGCTCCAGGAATGCATGGACCGGCCGGTTTCCAGCGCGTCCAGCACTGACAGCGGCTCGTGCACTCGCGCTGCCACGGTCTCGTCCGCGCCCCATTGGCCTTTGACGAGCGCCAGATGCAGGCCCTGGCTGGGCTGGTCCTTGAAAGCGTGCACGGTGAACTCGCCAAAAGCGGTCTGGATGGTGCGCTCGCCGATTTTTTCGATCAGTGAATCGTGGCGGCTGCGATGCTCGATCAGGTCCGCAATCGTGCCTATCTTCAGGCCGTGTTCGGCGGCAAAAACCTGCAGGTCCGGCAGGCGCGCCATGGTGCCGTCATCCTTCATGATCTCGCAGATCACGGCAGACGGGGAGCAGCCGGCCATGCCGGCCAGGTCGCAGCCCGCTTCGGTGTGGCCGGCACGCATCAGCACGCCGCCGTCCACTGCCTGCAGGGGAAAGATATGGCCGGGTTGCACCAGGTCGCTGACCCTGGCATCCCTGGCCACGGCGGCCTGCACCGTGCGTGCCCGGTCGGCCGCCGAAATGCCGGTGGTGACGCCTTCGGCAGCCTCGATGGACACGGTAAACGCCGTGCCCATCTTGGTTCCATTGCGCGCCACCATGGGCGGCAACTGCAGCCTTTCGCAGCGTTCGCGTGTCAGCGTCAGGCAGATCAGGCCGCGGCCGTAACGCGCCATGAAGTTGATGGCTTCGGCGCTGACGTGGTCGGCGGCCAGCACCAGGTCGCCTTCATTTTCGCGGTCTTCTTCGTCAACCAGAATCACCATGCGGCCGGCACGCATGTCGGCCACGATGTCTTCAACAGGGGAGATGGCGATCGTCATGGGTCAGGTGTTCTTTCCGCTTTGGAGCATGCGTTCGACATAACGCGCAATGAGGTCGATTTCGAGGTTGACCCGCGATTGGGGTCGCAGGTGGCCCAGCGCGGTGTTTTGCACGGTGTGGGTAATCAGGTTGATGCTGATTTCGCAACCGGGCGCCGCGCCATCCAGGTCGGCGACCCGGTTGACCGTCAGGCTCACGCCGTTAACAGTGATGGAGCCTTTATAGGCCAGGTATTTCGCCAGCTCCCTGGGCGCCAGAATCCGCAATTCCCAGCTTTCCCCGACCTGCGCAAAATGCGTGACGGTGCCGACGCCGTCCACATGGCCGGCGACGATGTGGCCGCCCAGGCGGTCATGGGCGCGCAAGGCTTTTTCAAGGTTGATGGGGCCGGCTTCGGCCAAACCACTGGTTTTATCCAGCGATTCGGCGGAAATTTCGATGGAAAATTGCTTGTTTTCGGGTGTCAGCGTCGTGACCGTCATGCAGGCGCCGTTCAGGGCGATGCTGTCGCCCAGGCCCACGTCGTCAAGGTAACCTGCGGGCGCCTCGATGTCGAGGCGCTTGCCGTGGTCCAAAGAGCTGCCCAGGCGATGGACAGCGACGATGCGCCCCACGCCGGTAATGATTCCGGTAAACATGGCGGTATTTTCGCAGAGATTGCCGCTGCGCATGGCGCGGCCCCGCAATCAGGGCTTAAAAGGTGTCGCGCCCGCGAACCCTGGCCACAATGCGCAGGTCAGGGCCGAGTTGCTCGGTGGACCGGAAATCCAGCGCCACGGCCTGTGACAACTCCGTGATGGGCCCAAAACTCGCCATGCCGGCGCCTTGGCCAATCCATTTGGGCGCCAGGTACACAACAAACTCGTCCACCAGGCTCTCACGGATCAGCGAGCCGTTGAGTTTGTGCCCGGCTTCCACATGCAATTCATTGACCTCGCGGCGCGCCAGGTCGCGCAGCATGGCTGCCAGATCGACCTTGCCATTGGCACCGGGCTGGTAAATGACGGTGGCGCCGCGCGCCTCCAGTGCCGCCTTCTTTTCGTCGTTTTGCTCGGCTGCATAGATGTAGAGGGTGCGGCCGGGGATAAAAAGCTGTGCGTCCAGTGGTGTGTCCAGTCGGCTGTCCACCACCACCAGGTGTGGCTGGCGCGGCGTGTCCACCAGCCGCACGTCCAGCCGAGGGTTGTCTTCCAGCACCGTGCCAATGCCTGTCAGAACGGCAGAGGCGCGCGCGCGCCAGGCATGGCCGTCCGCGCGGGCGGCGTCTGAGGTGATCCACTGGCTGGCGCCGTTGTCCAGCGCGGTCTTGCCGTCCAGCGAGGCGGCAACTTTCATGCGGACCCACGGCGTCTTGCGGATCATCCGGCTGAAAAAACCGATGTTCAGTTCGCGGGACGCGGCGGCACCCGGCCCGACTTCGACTTCAATGCCGGCGGCCCGAAGCCGTTCAAAACCCTGTCCTGCAACAAGTGGGTTGGGGTCCGCGATGGACGCCACCACCTTTTTGATGCCGGCGGCGATCAACGCGTCGCAGCAGGGGCCGGTGCGGCCGTGGTGCGAGCAGGGCTCCAGGGTGACCCAGGCGGTGGCACCGGC
>JAZKIE010000466.1:0-2988 GCA_040385025.1 Pseudomonadota bacterium
TTGAGGAAACCGATGATGCGCTGGATCTCGATCACGGCGATCGGGTCGATGCCGGCAAACGGCTCGTCCAGCAGGATGAAGCGCGGCTGCGTCGCCAGTGCGCGGGCGATCTCGACACGGCGGCGCTCGCCGCCCGACAGCGCCGGTGCGGGTGAATCGCGCAAGTGGTCCACGCGCAGGTCCTGCAGCAGGGTATCGAGGCGCCCATTGAGCACATCTGCGGCCAGCGGCTTGCCGGCCTCATCGGTTTGCAGCTCCAGCACGGCGCGCACATTTTGTTCGACCGTGAGTTTGCGGAAAATCGAGGCTTCCTGCGGCAGGTAGCTCAGCCCCAGGCGTGAGCGCTTGTGGATGGGCATGTGTTCGATGGACTCGCCATCGATGGTGATCTCGCCGGCGTCGGCGCGCACCAGCCCGACGATCATGTAAAACGAGGTCGTCTTGCCGGCACCGTTGGGGCCCAGCAGACCCACAACCTCACCTTTCTGAACCGTTAGCGAGACATCCTTGACAACCTTGCGGCTTCCGTAGGATTTTTGCAGGCCGCTGGCAACAAGGCGGCTGACGGGAGCGGTTTCCGGGGGCACATTCATTGAGGCGGTTTTACTTTTTGTCATCGCCCAGCGTGGTGCTGGGACGCAAGGTGGGGACCGGGCCGGACGGCGGCGGCGTAACGGGGGCACCAGGCTTGTTGCGCGGCGCCAGCAGCGCGCGTATGCGGCCGGAGGGGTTGTTGGCGGTGCGGTTCAGGCCGCTGCTGTCGACCGTGAAGACATCGGTCGGGTTGTCGTAAACAATCAGGTTGCCGGTGGTTTCGTCGGCCAGCGTGGCGCCGACATAACGGCGCAGCACGGCCTGCTTGATGAACTTGACGGTGTCGGCGCGGCTGTCGTACTCGATTTTTTCGCCCTCGCCTTCGATGAATTCGTCCACCAGGTCACGCTTCTTGCGGTAGAAGGCCAGCTTGTCAGGCGCCGCATACACATAGGCGGTCTGGTAACCCTCGGCGTCCTGCATCACGTCCACGCGGGCGCCGCGGATGATGATGGTGCCCTTGGTGATCACCACATTGCCGGTGAAAACGCTGGTCTGCTTGAGGTCGTCATAACGCAGCGCGTCGGCCTCGGCGTTCATGGGTTTGTCGCGGTCGCCTTTTTCAGCAGCGGCCGGGAAGGCCGCCAGGGCAGCGGCCAGCATCAGTACACGGGCGGGGTAGTTCATAAAAGGCACGAATCTTGCTGCTTTGATTGGGTTGACTCATTGTAGCCACGCCGCTCCGCCAAATGGCGCAGGAAACAAAAAACCGCCGGCAAGGCGGCGGTTTATGTATCCATCCGGCGGTTCGCGGCCCAGGGGCACGCGAAAAGCCCCGCCGGATCAGCCTTTGCGGGCTTGAATAACCAGGTAGTCGGTGACCTGCAGCGCCCTGTCCATGTTTTTGGCCAGCTCGCCCGAGGTGTAAAAACGCCCGGCCACGCCCAGCGCCGGCACCCCGTCCACCTTGTAGGCATCCTGCAGCTGGGTCGCCTTGCGGGCCTTGGTGGCGATGCCAAACGAGTTGTACATTTCCAGGAATTTCACCTTGTTGAGACCCTGCTTCTCAGCCCAGGCCGCTATCAGCTCGGCGGTGTTGAGCAGCTGTTTTTCGCCATGGATGGCCAAAAACACCTTTTTGTGCAGTTCGTCGACCTTGTTCATGGCTTCCAGCACGTAATACAGGCGTTGCTGCGGCTCGAAGTCTGGCCGGAAAGACACCGGCACACGCCGCACCACCACATCTTTCGGGGCCTTTTTGATCCACTCTTCCAGCGCCGGCTCGAAGCGGTTGCAGTGCGGGCAGCTGTACCAGAAGAACTCCACCACCTCGATCTTGCCGGCTGGCGCCTCGACCGGCGCCGGTTTGTCGAGAACCAGGAAGTCGGTTCCCGCGCGTGGTGCCGCGGGCGCCTGGGCCAGGGCGGTCGTGCTCAGGGCGACCAGCGAGGCGGCGGCTGAAGCGGTGGCTATGGAAAATTCACGTCGTTGCATCAATCATTTCTCCGTTAGGAATGGCGGGGTGCGAGAAGGTTGGACACCCTGCCGGCAGAAAGTTCAGCGCTGGACGCGCACCAGGGCGGTTTCGACGCCGCTGCCGTCCAGCCGCTCTTTGGCCTTGTCGGCATCTTCCTTCTTGTCGAAGGGCCCGAGACGCACACGGAACACGGTGCGGCCCGATTGCTCACGCTCGGTCACTTTGGCTTCCAGGCCCATCAGCGAAATCTTGGCGCGCTGCTGCTCGGCGTCTTCGGGTGTGCGGAAGGCGCCGACCTGCACAAAGTAGCTGAAAGGGTCGGCCCCCGAAGCGGCGGCCGGCGCCGGGGTGGCCGCAGGTGCCGCCATTTTGGCCTTGGCGAGGTCGCCAATCGGATCGGCGGCAGGTTTGACCGGTTTGGCGCCGGTCGGGTCGGCCACCGGTTTTTGTGCCGCAGCCGGCGAGGCAGCCTGGGGCGTCACATCGGTCACTGCGCCGGAGGCGGCAGCCGGCTTGGCCGGATTTTTGCCATACAGCGGCGCGTTCGGGTTCCAGTTCTGGTTCTTTTTGGCTTCGGCGGCGTCATGGTCAGGGCTGCGTGACTGGCCCTTGTTCATGAAAGGCACCGGCACCTTGGTGATGTAGACCGCCACAGCCAGCGCCGCGGCCAGGCCGATCAGCGCACCGATGATCAGGCCCAGCAGGGTGCCGCCGCGTTGTGTGTGTTTGCCTTGCCCGTCAGGCGTGTTGGAGAGCTTGCGCGCCATGGTGATGGTCATTCCTTACATTTTGCGCGGGGCATCGACACCCAGCACAGCCAGCCCATTGTGCAACACCTGCGCAGTTGCCGCGACCAGCGCCAGGCGCGCCAGCTTGACCGCCTCGTCGTCGACCAGGATGCGTTCGGCGTCGTAATAGCTGTGGTAGCTGGCGGCGAGTTCGCGCAGGTAAAAGGCCACGTCGTGCGGCGCAAACCC
>JAZKIE010000467.1:0-3720 GCA_040385025.1 Pseudomonadota bacterium
TCGAACTGGAACTGGCGCGCCAGGCCGCGCATCTCGGCGGCAAAACCGGCGCTTTGCGGCTGCGACTGTTCAATTTCGTCGAGGGTGTTCATGATGCCGCGAAAATAACCGAGGTTGACCACCTCGCGCAAGGCAGCCAGCTGTGCGGCCGGCGGGTAGACACGCGGGGCCGCCGCCTGCGTCGCTGCGGCTGGCGCTTGCGCCGGCGCTTCCAGCCAGACCAGTTGCAAACGCCGCTCCAGCCAGTCCAGCAGCTCACTGTGGCGCACCGGCTTGAGGATGAAGTCTTCCAGCCGCACACCAACATCGTTGTCCAGGCCCTTGTCGAATGCATTGGCAGAAACAATCGCCAGGTGAATATCTGCGTGGCCCTCCGCGCGCACCCGGCGCAAGGTCTCCCAGCCGTCGATGCCCGGCATGGCCAGGTCCATCAGGATCACCTCGGGCTGGTACCCAGCGGCCAGCAGGTCCAGGCAGTCGTGGCCGCTGGCGGCGGTGCGCAATTCGAAACCCAGCGGCTCCAGCACATTGACCAGCAGGTCGCGGTCGGCCTCCTCATTGTCCACCACCAGCACACGCCGGCGCGCTCCGGCATACCCATAACGCGCCTTGTGGGCGCGCGACGACGGCACCGGCAGCGTGGCACCGGGCGCCAGCCGCACTTCGGGCAAAAACAGCTTGACGCGAAACACCGAACCGACATCGGGCGTGCTGGCCACCGTGAGTTCGCCGCCCATCAGGTCGGTCAGCATCTTGGCAATCGTCAGGCCCAGGCCGGCGCCGGGCGCGGCCGGGCCGGGCGTGGATGCCCGCGTGAAGGGCTCAAAAATGCGTTCGATCTCCTGCGCCGAGAGGCCCGGGCCGGTGTCCTCGATCTCGATGCTGGCCATCTCGCGCGCGTATTTCAGGCGCAGGCTGATGCGGCCCCTGGCCGTGAACTTGATGGCGTTGCCCAGCAGGTTGATCAGGATTTGCCGCACGCGTTTTTCGTCGGCCCGCACCACCACCGGCAGCGTGCCTTCGGACTCGAAATGAAAGCCCAGGCCTTTGGCCTGCGCTTCGAGTTCGAACATGCCGGTGAGCTCCTGCACAAAATCGGTGAAGTGCATGGGTTTGACGTTGAGCGTGAGTTTGCCGCTTTCGATGCGGGCGATGTCCAGCGTGCCCTCGATCAGCGACAGCAGGTGTTCACCGCCGCGCTTGATCACACCCACGGCCTGCTGGCGGTGCGGCGGTATCGACGTGTCTTCGCCCATCAACTGCGCATAACCGAGGATGCTGTTGAGCGGCGTGCGCAGCTCGTGGCTGATGGCGCTGATGTAGCGGCTCTTGGCCTGGTTGGCGAGATCGGCCACACGTTTGGCCTGCTGCAGCGCCTCGTCGGTCTGGCGGTGCGACTCAATCTCTTTCATCAGCAAATGGGTCTGGCGATTCGACTCTTCCTGCGCCACCTGCCGGCTTTTGTGCGCCAGCACCAGCCACCAGGCCACCAGGCCGGCAATCACCAGCAGCGCCATGTAGGCCTTCAAAAAGCCCGAGCGCAGCGCTGATTCTGACGCGACTTCCAGATCCAGCAGCGCGCGCATTTCCTGGTGGTAGAGCAGGCCGAACACGCTGGCCAGCAGCGGCACGATGACCAGCATCAAGAGCAGGAAGTGGCCGAGGCCCGTGTCGAGGTAGGGCCAGATGCGGCGCGGCAGCAGCCAGCGCAAAGTGGCCGACCACTGCGCCGACAGGCTGGCCTGCGGCTTGCACAAATCGCCGCAGCGCGCGTCCAGCGTGCAGCACAGCGAGCAGATGTGGCCCTGGTAGGCCGGGCAATGCGCCATGTCCGGGCCTTCGTAGTCGCGCTCGCAGATCACGCAGCGCTTGAGCGCATACGGCTTGTAATTGCCCTGGGCATCGGTCTCGGGCGCCTCGCCCTGGCGCGCAATGTAGTAGCGCCCTTTCGTCGCCCAGGCAATCAGCGGCGAAGTGACAAAGGCCGTGCCCAGTGCAATCAGCGCCGAAAACGCCTGCGCCAGCGGACCGAAGAAGCCCAGGTGTGCGGCCACCGACAGCACCGAAGCCAGCGCCATCGCGCCGACACCGACCGGGTTGATGTCGTAGAGGTGGGCGCGCTTGAACTCGATGCCTTTGGGCGACAGGCCCAGCGGCTTGTTGATCACCAGGTCGGCCACCACCGCCATCATCCAGGCGATCGCGATGTTGGAGTACAGGCCCAGCACGTCGCCGAGCGCCTGGAACACATCCATCTCCATCAGCATGAAGGCGATCAGGGTGTTGAACACCACCCAGACCACCCGCCCCGGATGGCTGTGCGTCAGGCGCGAGAAGAAGTTGGACCAGGCCAGCGAGCCGGCATAGGCATTGGTGACATTGATCTTGAGCTGGGAGATCACGACAAACAGCGCCGTCGCGGCCACCGCCCAGCCGTAGTGCGGGAACACGTACTCGTAGGCCGCCAGGTACATCTGGTTCGGGTCCACCGCACGGTCCAGCGGCACCATGTGCTGGATCGCCAGATAGGCCAGAAAAGCGCCGCCCAGCATCTTGACCACACCGAGCAGCACCCAGCCCGGACCGCCCGCCAGCACACCGGCCCACCAGCGGCGGCGCGTGGCTGCGGTGCGTGCCGGCATGAAACGCAGGTAGTCGGCTTGCTCACCCATCTGCGTGATCAGCGCGATACCTACCGTCAAGGCGGCACCAAACAAGTGCAAATCAAACCCCGAATTGGCGCCTTTTTCACCTTTATAGTGCGTTATCCCGGTAAAAGCACCGGGGTCACGCACCAACACATACACAAATGGCACGACCAGCATGATCAGCCACAGCGGTTGCGTCCAGATCTGCAGGCGGCTGATGACGGACACGCCGTAGGTCACCAGCGGAATCACCACCAGCGCACAGATCAGGTAGCCCCAGCTCGGCGGGATGCCCAGCGCCAGCTCCAGCGCATAAGCCATGACGGCCGCTTCGAGCGCAAAAAAGATGAAGGTGAAGGAGGCGTAGATCAGCGAAGTCAGGGTCGAGCCGATGTAGCCGAAGCCAGCGCCGCGCGTCAGCAAGTCCATGTCCACACCGTAACGCGCGGCATAAATGCTGATCGGCAGGCCGGCCATGAAAATGATCAGCCCGGTGGCGACGATGGCCCAAAAGGCGTTGGTGAAACCGTATTGCACCAGCAAGGTGGCGCCCACCGCTTCCAGGATCAGGAAGGAGGCGGCGCCGAAGGCGGTGTTGGCGACGCGCCATTCAGACCATTTGCGAAAGCGCTGCGGCGTGAAACGCAGCGCATAGTCTTCCATGGTCTCGCTGGCGACCCAGCTGTTGTAGTCACGCCTGACCTTGATGATGCGCTGCACCGGCGCTTCGGCCTCGCCAGCGGGCAGCGGCGCAGGCGCCCACGGGGGCACGACCTGTGCGGGCAGGGGCAACGGTGCGGCCGGGGTGTCCATGGGTGGGTGTGTCAATACGTCATCAGGCGAAGGCTGCTGAAGTGCAGATTCCATGCCACAGAGGGAAAACCAGCGTTATAAGTCCCGTTCCTGTGGCACCATTCTTGCACCCCGGCAGATCCATACCCTGCCGCAGCCGCCCCCGGAGAGACCATGGAATTGACCCCCAGAGAAAAAGACAAGCTGCTGATCTTCACGGCCGCACTGCTGGCCGAACGCCGCCAGGCCCGCGGCCTGAAACTGAACTACCCCGAAGCTG
>JAZKIE010000468.1:0-3236 GCA_040385025.1 Pseudomonadota bacterium
TTTCACCCTCGCGCGTCAGCAGCTCGACGGTGCCCATCTCGCGCATGTACATGCGCACCGGGTCGGTGGTGCGGCCGAACTCGCTGTCCACGGTGGAGAGAGCTGCTTCGGCGGCTTCTTCAGCCTCTTCTTCGGTGGCGCCAGCCGGTGCGTTGGCAGTGATCAGCAGGGTCTCTGCATCGGGCGTCTGCTCGTACACGGCCACGCCGAGGTCGTTCAGGGTGACGATCACCGCGTCCAAGGTCTCGGCGTCGATCAGCTTGTCGGGCAGGTGGTCAGAAATCTCGCCGTGGGTCAGGTAACCGCGTGTTTTGCCGAGTTTGATCAGTGCCTTCAGGCGCGCGCGGCGCTTGGCCATGTCTTCTTCGGACAGCACGGTCTCGTCCAGGCCAAACTCTTTCATCAAGGCGCGTTCTTTCGCCTTGCTGATTTTCATGCGCAGCGGCTTGACCTTTTCGGTCGTCTCGGCCACCGGTTCACCGACCAGGTCGTCTTCGATGTCGGACATGTCCTCGTCGCCATCAACCTTGCCGGCAAGCTTGGGTTTGCGGCCGCGCTTGGCGCCGCCGGTTTCCACGGCGGCGGCCGGGTTTTTCGGCGGGCGGCCAGGTTTTTTCTTGACCGGCACTTCAACGGCGGCTGCGGCCGGCGCTGCCTTCAGCGGGGCTTCTTTTTTGGCAAGGGGTTTGGCAGGGGAGGCGGGAGACTTGGTCGGCACTGGAGGGGCTTTCTTGACGGACTTTTCGGATTTCAGGGGCGCTTTGGGCGCTGCGGCTTTTTTTCCGGGAACTGGTCTGGATATGGCGGTTTTTGCGGGTTTTTCAAGCTTGCTCGCCGCCTTCTTGACGGGCGGTCGGGCGGCAGTTTTTACTGCAGCTTTGGACTTGGGCACGGCTTTGGCGGACTTGCTGGGCTTATGAGCAGGCATGGCGAACTCCCGGTATGAAACTTCCTTCAACAGACTGGGTTCCCGGCACCGGCGTAGCCGGGGCACAGGCACAAAAAATGCCCGGAGCCGGAGGGCTGGGCATTCAGGAGCCTTTTCAGGCTCCCAGGCAAGTTGTTTGGGCGAACATTTGGTGTGCAGTCCTTGCGGAGATATTGCCCTCAACCCTTGAGGTCCCGTTCTTGCGGGGGGCGGTTGCCGGAGGTGCTGCTGTCGCGCTTGCCGTAGCGGAAAGTCGGATTATACCCTGATGCCTCATTTTTGGGCATCAAAACCCTTCCTGAACCGGCTTTTTTTCAGGGGCTTGCGCGGGTCTTTGTCCGGGCCATCAAAAAGGCCAGGCGCTGCCTTTTGACAGGGTCTTTGAGCGTTTCGGTACCGCCTTCGCTCAATTCCTTCTGTTCCTGATCCAGCTTGGCCGCAAGCAGCCGGTCAAGAATGGCGCGCGCTTCATTCCAGTCGCATTCGATGCCTTCTGGAATCTCGGATATCTGGTCGACCGCGTATTTTTCCTGGGGGTGCTCACGCAGCCCCTCGCGCAATGCCGCCCAGGGCTGGGGGCCATGTTCATGCAACTGGCTTTCCAGCCAGACAAACAGCGGGCCTTGCGGCGCCGGCAGCTCACACAGCAGCACATGTTCTTCCCCGCTGAGCTTGTCCCAGCTTTGCGGGTCGGTCAGCATCAGGCGAAGCAGGCGATCCTGGGGGCTGGCTGACAGGCGTCGTCCTGCAATCCGCCGGGCAGGTCGGTTGCCGCTTGACGACCCGGTGCTGCGGCCGGGCGCGCCGGCATCCATGGGCAGCGAGGCGGCGTAAGCGCTTTCATCGTGCAGGTCGGCAAAGTTGCCGGAAAACTCCTCGAAATGCGGCGCGCCCCCCGACATTTCGGGTGTTTTAGGTCTCTGCCCTTTACCAGATAAGCGTGAGCCGCTATTGTTTTTATAGCTTCCTGCCCCTTGCGCCGGTTGCCAGATCTGCAGCAGCTCGCGGCTGTCGATCAGCACCTGGTCGGCAATTTCAGCCAGCAGTTGCCGTTTGAGCGTGCCGTCGGGCAAGGCTGTCCAGAGCGGCCGCGCGTTGCTGGCCATGTGGGCCCGGCCTTCGGCGGTGTCCAGCTCGCAGCCTTCGGCAGCGGCTTCCAGCATGAATTTGCTGAGCGGCACGGCCTTGGCCACGGCGGCGGCAAAACCGTCCTGGCCGTTGGCGCGGATGAAGCTGTCGGGGTCGTGTTCCTCGGGCAGGAACAAAAACTTGACGGTGCGCACGTCGGTGGCAAAGGGCAGGGCGGCGTCCAGCGCCTTGCGCGCCGCGCGGCGGCCGGCGCCGTCGCCGTCGAAGCTGAAAACCACCGAATCGGTGAAGCGAAAGAGTTTTTGCACATGGTCGGTGGTGCAGGCTGTGCCCAGCGTGGCCACGGCATTGGCAAAGCCGAGCTGGGCCAGCGCCACCACGTCCATATAGCCTTCGGTGACCAGCGCGTAGCCGTGTTCGCGCAGGGCGCTTCTGGCCTCGAACAGACCGTACAGCTCGCGGCCTTTGCTGAAGACCGGGGTTTCCGGCGAGTTCAGGTACTTGGGCTTTTCGTCGCCCAGCACGCGCCCGCCAAAACCTATGCATTCGCCCTTGACGTTGCGGATCGGGAACATCACGCGGTCGCGGAAGCGGTCGTAACGCTTGGCCTCGCCCTGCGCATTTTCTTCGCCGGGCTCGCTGGTGATGACCAGGCCGCTTTCAACCAGCAAGGGGTCGTTGTAGTCGGGGAACACGCTGGCCAGCGCGCGCCAGCCTTCGGGCGCGTAACCGAGGCCGAAAGTTTTGGCGATTTCGCCCGACAGACCGCGGCCCTTGAAGTAGTCGATGGCGCGCGGCGAGCTGCGCAGGTGTTTGATGTAGGCGACGCCGGCTTTTTCAAGCACGCTGCTCAAGGTGGCCTGCTGCTCGCGGGCCAGGGCAGCGCGGGCGCGCTCCTGCGGGGAAACGTCGTCTTCCGGCACCTGCAGGCCGTATTGCTGAGCCAGGTCCTTCACGGCTTCGATGAAGGTCATGCCGCCGTATTCGGTCATGAACTTGATCGCGTCGCCGCTGACGCCGCAGCCGAAGCAGTGGTAGAACTGCTTGGACGGGCTGACAGAAAAGGAGGGGGATTTTTCTCCATGAAAGGGACACAGCCCCATGAAGTTGGCCCCGCCCTTCTTGAGCTGGACATGGCGGCCAACAATATCGACGATATCGGCGCGCGCCAGCAGTTCCTGAATAAATGATGAGGGAATGGCCACATCTGTATTGTGCC
>JAZKIE010000469.1:0-11037 GCA_040385025.1 Pseudomonadota bacterium
GGTTGCCGGGTCAGCAGGCGCTCCGACTCGAAGCGGGTGTAATCGGTAGTAACGGAATAGTCCAGGCCATCGACTCCCGCCAAAGGGGCATTGATACGCGTGTAAGCTGCCGTGAGTTGCGGCAAACGGTCATACGGCGGAACAATCGGCGAATTGACATCCTGCAGCGTCTGGTACTTGAGCGTGCGCAGCGTGGTCGAGAAATACCCCTTGCCCCAGCTAACACTGGCGTCGCTGGTCAGCAGGCGCTGGGTCAGCAGGTTGCTGCCGCCACCCAGACCCGTGGAAGGAAAGTCACGCCAGTAGTTGTCGTCGCTGACGCGGTTCAGGTTCAGGTTGAAGCCCATGGCGCCCACCGACTGCAGCCCGGAGTAGAAACTGCCGCTGGACAGGTAGTTGTAGGACCAGCGGGTCTTGTCGCGCAGGCTGTCATTGGGCAACACGCTGGCGCGCAATTCCCCCTTATAGCTGCGCTCCAGATAGCGAAACTCGCCGGCCAGATCCACGCCGCGCTTGCTCATGATCGTCGGCGCGAAGGTGGCATCGCGTTGCGGCGCAATATCGAAATAATAAGGAACGGTGATCGAGGTCCCGTTGACGCTGTCGATACCGATGGACGGCGGCAACAGGCCGGACTTGCGCTTGTCGCTGAGCGGAAAGGTGAATGTGGGCGCAGCCAGGATAGGCACATTCATGAAGCGCAAGACGCCGCCCGAAGCCTCCCCCACGTCGGCTTCCTTGTCGAACTTGATGCTGCTGGCGTTGACGATCCAGGCCGGCATCCAGCTCGGACCTTCACCGCGCTGGCAGGTGGTGAAGTTGGCGTCGTAGGCCACCAGACGCTTGTCATCAAGGAAATCCACGCGGGAGGCCACGCCATACCCATTGTTCTGCAGGAAGCGGTAGTCGGGCCGCGTGAAAAAGCCCTCGAACGTATCGAGTTTGATCTCCAGCTCCGGCCCGTTGTACAGGTTGCCAGCACTGTTGACGCGCACATTGCCACGCGCCTTGACCACGTCGCTGGGCTGGTCGTACTGCAGCCAGTCGGCGCGTATCGACGAGCCACCCCGGCGCAATTCAGCATTGCCGTCGATGACGGTTTCGAGTTCCGGGCGGCCCGACAGGGTGTCCCCGAAAATAAAGGTCGGTAGCTCGATGCCCGGGCCGCCGGGCGGCTGCTCGGCCAGCATGGCGGTGCTTTTGAGCTGGCCGGGCAAGGCGTCGCGCCGGGGAATGCTGCCGGGCACCGAGGTGACGGGAGGCTTCGCAGGCTCCTGCGAAGCTTCCGGCGCCTGCGCATGCGCGATGCCCCCATGCCCCAGGCCCAGCACGGTGCAGGACACAAGGCTGAGGGCGGCATGGGCTACCGGGGAAAGAATAAAACGCGAGCGGGATGCGCGATGCATCGGAAGTATGAGATAAACCCGTTTATAAAAACAGGCCCGATTATCCTATGCCCACCCGCCCCTTTTCCCATCTTTCGATGGTTACACCCCAGGCAGGCCAAAACAATCCATGACCGACGCTCCGATTGTCTGGACAGACCCCGCCCGCGCCCGCGCTTTCAGCGCATGGTTGCAGGCCGTGACGCCCGCCCATCATTTATTGCCTGAAACCGTGCAGCCCGCGTCGGCTGACGCGAGCTTTCGCCGTTATTTCAGGGTTCACACGGCGGACGGCGCAAGCTGCATCATCATGGACGCGCCGCCAGCGCAGGAAGATTGCCGGCCCTTCGTGAAAGTGGCCGCCCTGATGGCCGGCGCCGGCCTGCAGGGCCCGCGTGTACTGAACTGGGACGAGCCGCAGGGTTTCATGCTGCTCAGTGACCTGGGCGCACAAACCATGCTTGAAGTGATTGACCAGCAAAGTGAGACCGGGCGGCCGCAGCGTGCCTATACGCTGTACCGTGAAGCCGTGGATGCGCTGGTGAGCTGGCAACTGGCGTCAAAACCGGACGTGTTGCCGCCTTATGACGACGCCCTGCTGTCACGCGAGTTGGCGCTGTTTCCCGACTGGTACGTGGAAAAACACCGGGGCATTGCCATCGACAGCACGCTGCGCGGCAAGCTCGATGGCTTTTTCCAGCAGATCAAGGACAGCAACCTGAACGCGCTGGGCGGCGCACGCGTTTATGTCCATCGCGACTTCATGCCCCGTAACCTGATGGTTGGGAAAGACGGAAAACCCGGTCTGGGGGTACTGGACTTCCAGGACGCAGTCTACGGCCCCATCACCTATGACATCGCCAGCCTGATGCGCGACGCTTTCGTCAGCTGGCCGGAAGACTTTGTGCTCGAGATCACCGTGCGTTACTGGGAGCAGGCGCGCAGGGCAGGCCTGCCGGTCGGTGAGGATTTCGGCGAGTTCTACCGCGCGGTGGAGTGGATGGGCCTGCAGCGCCACCTGAAAATCCTTGGCATCTTCGCGCGCCTGACCCTGCGCGACGGCAAGCCCAAGTACCTGGCCGACACGCCGCGTTTCATCGCCTATGCACGTTCGACCTGCGCGCGTTATCGCGCACTGGGGCCACTGATGGTGTTGCTCGACGAGATCGAAGGCAACGAGACCCGTGTGGGCTACACGTTTTGAGCGGCTTATGCATCAAATCGGGCTCCAGCCCTTTCCCAACAGGCGCAAGCAGCTATTTATTTGATAGCAAATTGGCCGGCTGCGAAAGACTGCGACCATGACCGCCCGCTTTTACGCCGACCTGCCTCTTGCCATTGGCGATGCCCTGGGCCTGCCGGAACGCGCGGCGCGCCATGTCCAGGTCTTGCGCCTGCAGCCTGAGGACAGCATCACGCTGTTCAACAGCCGCGGCGGCGAGTTCGAAGCGCGCATCACGCGCATGGGCCGCAGCGATGTGCAGGTCGTGATCACCGCGCACCACCCGATCGAGCGCGAAGCGCGCCGCGCAGTGCATCTGGCCATCGGCATGCCCGCCAACGAACGCATGGACTGGCTGGTCGAAAAAGCCGGCGAACTCGGCGCCGCCAGCATCACGCCGCTGATGGCTGAGCGTTCGGTGCTGCGTCTCAAGGGCGAACGCGCCGACAAAAAAGTGGCGCACTGGCAGGCTGTGGCCATCGCCGCCTGTGAGCAGTGCGGCCGCAACCGCGTGCCACCGCTCCATGACGTTGCCACCCTGACCGACTGGCTCGCGTCCCTGCCACCCGGTTCGTCCGCGTCGCCCCGGTTGCTGCTGTCGCTGCGCGCCGGCACGCAGCCGTTGCTGCAGGCGCTGGCCGGCAGCGACAGCGCGGCAGCAATAACGCTGCTCAGCGGCCCGGAAGGCGGCCTCAGCGCTGCCGAAGAAGATGCGGCCATCACCGCCGGTTTTGTACCGGTCACTTTGGGCCCGCGCACACTGCGTGCCGAAACCGCGCCGCTGGCCTGCCTGGCACTGCTGGGCTGCCCATGAACCGCAACCTCTGGCTGCTGGCGATCTGCCAGGGCCTGTTCCTCACCAACAACGTGACCTTCATCGCCATCAACGGCCTGGTCGGCCTGGCGCTGGCGCCGCTGGGCTGGATGGCCACGCTGCCGGTCATGGGCTACGTGGTGGGCGGCGCGCTGTCGACCGGCCTGGTGGCGCGCACCCAAAAACGTTTCGGCCGCAAGACCTCGTTCCAGCTCGGGCTGATTGTGGCGGTGCTGTCCGCGCTGCTGTGCTGTTATGCGGCCTACAGCCGCAACTTCTGGCTGCTGGTTGCCGCCACCGTGGTGGCCGGCTACTACAACGCCAATGCCCAGCTCTACCGTTTTGCCGCCGCCGAACTGGCGCTGCCGGCCTTCCGCGAAAAAGCCGTATCGCTGGTGATGGCCGGTGGGCTGATCGGTGCGATTGCCGGCCCCAACCTCGCAGCCGGCACGCGCACCCTGACCGCCGTTCCGTTTGCCGGCGCCTACCTCGCGCTGGCTGGCGTGGCCCTGCTGGCCATGGCCCTGCTCGCCTTCATGCATTTCCCGGCGACACCGCCGCAGCAGGCGGCCAGCGGGGGCCGGCCCTTGCGCGAGATCATGCGCCAGCCGGTCTTCATTGTTGCGGCTGCCGCGGGCGCGCTGGGCTTTGGCGTGATGAACCTCTTGATGGCCGCCACGCCGATTGCCATGCAGGTCTGCGGCCTGCCGTTTTCCGACGCCGCACTGGTGCTCGAATGGCATGTGATCGGCATGTTTGCGCCGGGGTTTTTCACCGGCCACCTGATCAAGCGTTTCGGCACGCTGCCCATCATGGCCGTCGGGTTGGTGCTCAATGTGGCCTGCGTGCTGATCGCGCTGTCGGGCGTTGAGCTGCACCAGTTTCTGGCGGCGCTGTTCCTGCTGGGCGTGGGCTGGAACTTCCTGTTCACCGGCGCCACCACGCTGGCGTTGACGGCCTACCGCCCCGAGGAAAAAGACAAGGCCCAGGGCGCGCTCAACTTCTGCGTGTTCGCGGTGCTGGCGCTGTCGTCGCTGGCCTCCGGTGTGCTGGTCACGACCCAGGGCTGGGCTCTGCTGAACCTCGGCTCCTTGCTGCCGCTGGGCCTGACCGGTGTGGCCCTGGCCTGGCTGGCGTTGCAGGGAAGGCGCCGTCCGGCAAGCTGATTTGCTATTGATTTTGTAGCTGATTGCGCACGCCACACAAGGGCTGCAGGCCTTTATTGCTTAAAACCGGGCGTCCAGCCAGGTTTTAAGTGTGGCAAACACCGGCGCCGCATCCAGCTCGTTAAAAAGCTCGTGGTACAGATCGTCAAAACATCGGGCAGTGACGACACCTGCAGCACCATTGCCGGCAGCCGCCTCGGCAAAGGCGAGGCTGCCAGCCGGGTTGACCAGCTTGTCCGCGCCGGCGTACATCAGCAGGGTCGGCGTGCGCCAGGTGCTGGCGGCAGCCACGGTTGCCGGGCCGGCGGTGGCAATAAATTTGGCCAGCCGCGCGGAAATCTTGGCATGTACCAGCGGATCGGCCAGGTATTTCTGCACCACGCGCGTGTCGTGAGAAATGTATTCGAGCTTCAGGCCGTTGTTGACGCGCAGATTGGGCGCAATCACCGGCAGTGTGGCCAGCAAAAACTTTTGAACCGCATTGAGCCCCGGGTCCAGCGCAGGTGAGGACAACACCAAGCCATCGACCGGCCGCACCTTGAGCGACACAAAACGCCCCACCACCAGGCCGCCCAGACTGTGGCCCAGCAAGATCAGTGGCAAGGGACTGTCATCATTTCCTTTTCCGGCGGCCCGCGGCAGGCGCAGGGCACGCTGGCGGGTATCGTCCACCACTTCAGCCAGGTCTTCCAGCAACAAGGATTCACCGCTGAGGCCACCGCGCGCTCCGCCAGACTCTCCGTGACCACGCTGGTCATAGGCGCGCACCGCAAAGCCCCAGTCGAGCAGTTTGCGCGCCACATGGTCATAACGGCTGGCGTGTTCGCCCAGGCCATGGACGATCAGCACAACGGCGCGCGGAGGCAGCGCCTCGTCGGACTGCCAGGCCTCCATCGGCCACTCGTAGAGCGCCAGGTTTTCGCCATCACGTGCAGTGAACGGCGCCAGCGTCGGTTTGTCCATCAGGCTCGATTCCATCACGGCATGCTGGCAATCACATGCGCCACGGCCGCAGTGATCTTCTTGGCATAAGGCACATGCAGGAACTCGTTGGGGCCGTGTGCATTGCTCCTGGGACCCAGCACGCCGCAGACCATCATCTGCGCCTTCGGGAAGCCCCGGCTCAGCATGTTCATCAACGGAATCGTGCCGCCCTGGCCGATGGTGCCGCAAGGTGCACCGTAATGGGCCTGCGAGGCATCGTCCAGCGCTTTCTGGAACCAGGGCGAGGTCGATGGTGCGTTCCAGCCGGTCGCGCCGCCGGCGCTTTCAAAAGTGACTTTGGCCTGGTAGGGCGCGTTGTCTTCGAGCAAAGTCTTGAGCTCCTGCACCGCGCTGCCGGCATCGACCAGCGGCGGCAGGCGCAGCGACAGCTTGAAGGCGGTGTAAGGCCGCAGCACATTGCCGGCATTGCCCATCTCGGGGAAACCGTCGGCGCCGGTCACGCTCAGGGTCGGTTTCCAGGTGCGGTTGAGCAAGGCCTCGACCGGGTCGGTGGTGGTGGGCAGCGCAAAGGTGGTGGCGCCGCCGCAGTCGTAATGCGCCCAGGGGAAGCGTTTGTAAATCTGGTCGCCCAGAATTTGCGCAGTGGCTTTGGCTTGCACCAGCCGCTCGGCCGGAATCTCGCAATGAAAACTTTGCGGCAACAGCGTACCCGTCTTGCTGTCTTCCAGCCGGTCCAGCACCTGGCGCATGATGCGAAAGCTCGACGGCACCAGCCCGCTGGCGTCGCCCGAATGCACACCTTCGGTCAGGATCTCGACCTTGAGCACGCCGCTGGCCATGCCGCGCAGCGAGGTGGTCAGCCAGAGCTGGTCATAGTTGCCGGCGCCCGAATCCAGGCAGATCACCAGGCCAACCTCACCCAGGCGCGTGCGCAGCGCATCGACATAAGGCAGCAGGTCGTAGGAGCCACTTTCCTCGCAGGTTTCGACCAGCCCAACAATGCGCGGGTGTGCCACCTTCTGCGCCTTCAAGGCCTGGATGGCGGCGATGCTGGCGTAGACCGCATAACCGTCATCGGCGCCGCCGCGGCCGAACAGCTTGCCGTCTTCATATTTCGGTGTCCAGGGGCCGAGGTCATTGCGCCAGCCGGTGAACTCGGGTTGCTTGTCGAGGTGGCCATACATCAGCACGGTTGCCGTGGACCCGGTTTTGGTCGCCGGCACCTCGAAAAACAGCACCGGCGTGCGGCCTGCCAGCCGGACGATCTCCAGCTTCAGGCCTTCGACCTTTTGCGCCTCGACCCAGGCGGCGGCATTGCGCATCACCGTCTCGATGTGGCCGTGGCCAGCCCAGTCGGCATCAAAAGACGGCGACTTGGCAGGGATGGTGATGTAGTCGGTGATCTGCTTGACGATGTCGCCGTCCCATTGGGCGCTGACATCAGACAAGGCCTGCGCGTCATTGAGCAGGCCGGCAGGGATTTCGCGGTGCAGGGGGGCGTTCATGGCAACTCCGGAATATGGTGCGTAAGACCTACTGTACCCGCGCCTGCCCGGACGTGCCAGCCCGGTTTTGCAGGGGTGCTTGGCGCGCCGGGGCATTTTCTGCAACCATGCGGCAAGTCAGCTCATCGAAGAAGGGTCGCCATGAAAAAAACGTCGTCGTCCGCCTCCGCCATCCGTGTCGGCATTGGCGGCTGGACCTACGCGCCCTGGCGCGACAACTTCTACCCCGCCAAACTGCCGCAAAGCCAGGAACTGGGCTACGCCAGCCGCCAACTGAGCGCCATCGAGGTCAACGGCACCTACTACAGCAGCTTCAAACCGCCCACCTTTGCCAAATGGCGCGACGAAACGCCCGACGGCTTTGTGTTGTCGCTCAAGGCCAGCCGTTTCAGCACGAATCGCCGGGTGCTGGCCGAGGCCGGCGAATCAATCAGCCGCTTTGTGAACAGCGGCATCAGCGAACTTGGCAACAAGCTCGGCCCCATCGTCTGGCAATTCATGCCGACCAAGGTGTTTGACGCCGACGATTTCGGCGCCTTCCTGGCGCTGCTGCCAAAAAGTGTGGATGGCATGAAGCTGCGGCACGTGCTGGATGTGCGGCATCCCAGCTTCATGTCACCGGACTACCTGAAGCTGGCGCGCAAATACCAGTGTGCGACGGTGTTCACCGACTCGCCGGACTTTCCATCCTTTGCCGACCTCAGCTCGGATTTTGTTTATGCCCGGCTGATGTGCAGCGACGCGAAGCTCAAGAGCGGGTACGCGCCCAAGGCCCTGGATGCCTGGGCGGCAGCCGCCCAAAGCTGGGCTCAGGGCGATGAGCCGGCGGACCTGCCACGGTTGGCGCCCGCGAAAAACAAGGGCGCGCCCAAGGACGTGTTTGTGTTTTTTATCAACGGCGCCAAGGAAAAGGCGCCGCATGCCGCCATCGGCCTGCTGCAGCGGCTGGGCTTCAAGCCGCCGGTCTAGGGGCGACGTCGGCGTCCACGGGATCTGGCCCCGGCACACTGCGGCACTCCTCGAAAATGCGCGCCGTGCACTGCCGGCAGATGACCGGGTCCAGCCGCGTGAAAATCGTCGCGATCGCGCTGCGCTTGTCGGGAAACTGGTGCTCGGGTCCGAGCAGACGCGTGAAGCCGGTGGTCTGCCACATCTGGATCACTTCGGGGCGCGGCCGGTGAAAGTACAGGTCGCCACCCATGGCGCGGCGTGCGGTGAGTTCAGCCTCCCAGAGCTGCGCGCCTGACAGGTCGATGAAGTTCATGCTTTTGCCCATCACCAGCAGGTGTTTTTGCGGCTGTGGCATGTGGCGCAGCGCATGCAGGGTGTCGGCCACATGCTGGGTCGCGCCGAAATAAACCTCGCCCTCCATGCGCAAGAGTTTGAGCTGAGGGCATTCCTCCAGAGGCGTGGCCGCATCGGCCAACACCACAAACTGCCGGTCCGGCGCGCGGCTGTCGAAACCCATGCTGCGCATCGCCGGCTTCGATGTCCGGTAAAGAAAAGACATCAGCGACAGCAGCGTGCCCAGCAAAATCGCGATCTCCAGCCGGATGCTGACGGTGGCCACCGCCGTGGCCAGTGCAACGCCGAACTCGGTGCGGCTCAGCGCAAACAACTGCTTCCAGCGCTGGATGTCCAGCAGCGACACCGCCACCAGCAGCAGCAGCGCGGCCAGCGCGGCCATGGGGATCTGCGCCAGCAGCGATGCGCTGAACGCCACCAGCGCCAGCAGCAACAGCGCCGAGAACACCGCCGCCAGCGGCGTGCGCGCGCCGGCTTCGAAATTCGGCATGGAGCGGTTCAGCGACCCACAGGACACATAAGACGAAAAGAAACCACCGACGATGTTGGACAGGCCCTGGCCGCGAAATTCCCGGTTGGCGTCAATGCGCTGGCCCGAGCGCGCCGCCACCGCCTTGGCAATCGAGATCGACTGGCCCAGCGCCACGATGGTCAGTGCAAACGCCAGCCCCAGCAGCTCGGACAGCGCCGACCAGTTGACCGTAGGCACGGCAAATTGGGGCCACGGCGTTTGAATCTGACCGACGGTGCGCAGCGGCAGCGGCGCCGCGCTGAGGTAGGTGGACCAGGCCCAGCTCAGCAGCGTCGCCGCCACCAGCGCGGCCAGCATGGACGGCCAATTCGGCCGCCAGCGCCGCACCAGCCATGCCACGGCCAGCGTCGCACCGGCCACCGCCAGTGCCGCCGGCTGCACAGCGCGCAGTTGAGCGAGCACATGCAGCAACACGGCCGCAGCGCCGTGTTCTGCGGCTGCGGCCAGGCCCAGCAGGTCCGGCAGTGCGTACACGGCGATCAGCAGTGCCGCACCCGAGGTGAAACCGAACAAGGCGGCCGGCGAGATGAAGTTGGCCAGAGTGCCCAACCGCAGCGCACCGATCAGCCACTGCATGATGCCGACCAGCACCGTGACGGCCAGCACCATCTGGATGTAGGCCGGGCTGAAGGCCATGGCCAGCGGCGACAACATGGCAAACAGCGCGAGCGAATTGGCATTGGTCGGCCCCGACATCACATGCCAGCTCGAGCCAAACAGTGCGGCGATGATGCAGGGCACGATGGCGGTGTACAGGCCGTACTCGGGCGGCAAACCGGCCAGTGTGGCAAAAGCAATGCCCTGCGGCAGCACCAGCACCGCGCCCAGCAAGGCGGCCATCAGGTCGTGGCGCAGGCTGACCGGTGTCACCGCGTGGACCCAGCTCCCGAACAGACGCTCAAGCAGTGTGTGCGCTGGCGCAGAGGCCATGTTTTCCGGAGAACCGTGCATGGTCATGAGCATAACGCGGCCTGCCCCGCCCCAAGAGGCCGCCGGCGCCGGTGCTCACGCCAGCCCGGACAGGCGCAGCAGCAAGCCAAGCAGTGCGCAGGTGGCGATGACGGGGATCACGCCAATCTTGTAGCGCAGCAGCGCCAGGCCGGCCGCTCCCATGATGGCCACGGCGGGCCATTCCACACTCGACGTAAAGCCGGCGGTCACGCCCGCCGGAAAAGCGACGTGCGTTATAAAAAACAGCGCGAGGCTGGCAATCACCCCGACCACCGCTGCCGTGATGGCGGCCAGCGGCGCAGTGAAGTGCAGCTTGCCATGGGTGGACTCCACCAGCGGCCCGCCAGCCAGGATAAAGATGAAGGAGGGTAAAAAGGTGAACCAGGTCACCAGCAGCGCCGCCAGCGCCGCCCCCTGGAACAGCGCGTCAGGCCCCAGCACCTCTTTGGTCCAGCCGCCGACAAACGCGACAAAAGCCACCACCATGATCAGCGGCCCCGGCGTGGTTTCACCCAGCGCCAGGCCGTCGATCATCTGCGGACCGGTGAGCCAGCCAAACTGTTCGACCGCGCCCTGGTAGACATAGGGCAACACTGCATAGGCGCCGCCGAAAGTCAGCAGCGCCGCCTTGGTAAAAAACCAGCTCATCTGGGTCAACGCGCCATGCCAGCCCTGCCAGGCCAGCAGCGCGCTCATGGGCAACAACCAGAGCACGGCGCCGGTGGCCAGCACCGCCGCCAGCCGCGATTTTTTGAAGCGCGCGTGTTCCGGCGTGGGCGTGTCGTCGTCAATCAGCGCGGGGCCATATGCCGCTTGCGCGGACCCGTGACCCCCGCCCAGCACAAACTGGCCCGGTGCGTACTTCGCGCACAGCCAGCCGGTCAGCGCGGCGCCCAGAACCACCCACGGAAAAGGTATATGCAATACCGCGATCGCTATAAAACTGATCGCTGCAATCGCCCACGGGACAGGGGCTTTGCGCGGATTTCTCAATGACTTGCCGCCGATCCGGTAAACCGCCTGCAGCACGATGGCAGCCACCGCCGGTTTGATGCCGTAAAAAACCCCGGCCACCAGCGGCACATCACCGAAAGCGATGTAAACCCAGCTCAGCGCGATCAAGATGAACAGCGAAGGCAGGACAAAGAGCGCGCCGGCCACCACACCGCCCCAGGTGCGGTGCATCAACCAGCCGATGTAGGTCGCCAACTG
>JAZKIE010000470.1:0-4102 GCA_040385025.1 Pseudomonadota bacterium
CGGCCTACGGCGACATTCTGGGCGGCGGTCAGGCCAGCAACGGCCTGCTCAAGGGCTTTGCCGTGCTCAGCTCGGACGCCGGCCATGCCTTTGATCGCAGTTCACCGATAGGCGGCGCCACCTTCGGGCTGGACCCGCAGGCCCGCATCGACTACGGCTACAACGCGGTGGCGCAACTCACACCCATGGGCAAGGCCCTTGTCAAAACCTATTACGGCAAGCCGGCTGACACGTCTTACCTGGTCGGAACTTCAAACGGCGGTCGTCATGGTTTTGTCGCGGCAGCCCGCCTGCCGCAGGCCTACGACGGCATCCTGGTCAGTACGCCGGGCTACCGCCTGCCGCTGGCTGCGGTGGCACAGGTCTGGGATGCGCAGCAGTTTGCGAGCGTCGCCCGCCTTGATGCCGCAACGGGCCGGCCGGACCTGCGCACCTCTTTTCCGCCAGCCGACATGGCGCTGGTGTCGCGCAGCATCCTCGCGCGTTGTGATGCGCTGGACGGCCTGGCCGACGGCATCGTGGCCGACCTGCAGGCCTGCGAAGCGGCGTTTCGCGTGGACCGGGACATCCCTTCTTGCACAGCGACTCCTTCCCCGGGCAACTGCCTGACTGCAGGTCAAAAAGACGTGCTGGCCAAAGTCCTCGCCGGCCCCAAAGACAGGAGCGGCAAGCCGGTGTATGCCGGCCTGCCCGCCGATCCCGGCCTCGCCGGCAATGACTGGGCGGCCTGGAAGTTCGTCAACAGCGTCGGGCCGCGCGATGCGATCGCGCTCGGCTTTGTGTTTGTCACGCCGCCGGCCTCCCCCACCGTGCTGACCGGCCAGGGCAACACCTTGATCGACTACGCGCTGAGCTTCAACCTGGACACCGACCTGCCCAAGCTCACGGCCACCAGCGGCGCCTACCGCGAATCGGCGATGGCTTTCATGACACCGCCCGACACCCGCTTCGGGCCTTTTGTGGACAACGGCGGCAAGATGATTGTTTTCCATGGCACGGCCGACCCGGTGTTCTCCGCGCTGGACACCATCGCCTGGCACGAGCGATTTCGCAGCACGCATGGCGCAGCGGCAGACCGTCACGCCCGGCTGTTCCTGGTGCCCGGCATGAACCACAGCCGCGGCGGTCCCGCCACCGACCAGATGGACATGGTCGATGCGCTGGTGGCGTGGGTCGAGCGCGGCCAGGCGCCGGATGCGGTGGTGGCGCGCGCTCGTGGCCCCGGCAGCGCAGTGCCCAACCCTGAAGTGCCTGCCAGCTGGAGCCCCACGCGAAGCCGCCTGCTCTGCCCCTACCCGCAGGTCGCACGTTACAAGGGAAGTGGCGACATCGAAAACGCCGCCAGCTTCGCCTGCCGTTAACACCTTCCGTCTGCGCCATGCCTGAAAAACTTCCCCCCGCCGTAGACACCGTCGACACGTCCTACCTGGAAGGCCTGGTCGGTTACAACGCCAGCCGCGCTGCCATCACGGTGATCGAGCTGTTTCTGAAACGCATGGCGGTCTATGGCATGCGGCAGGTCGATTTTTCAGTGATGTCACTGATCACGCACAACCCCGGCATCACCTCGCGCCAACTCTGCGCGACGCTCAGCATCCAGCCGCCCAACCTGGTGGCCATGATCAACGCGCTGGAGCAGCGCGAACTGATTGTTCGCAAACCGCATCCGCGCGATGGCCGGGCTGTCGGCCTGCACCAGACGCCGACCGGCCAGAAGCTGATGCAGGACGCGGAGCGCACGGCGCAGGAACTGGAGCTGGACGCCACCCGGCGGCTGACGGCTGCAGAACGCAAAACCCTGATTCGCCTGCTGCAAAAAGTCTATCTTTGACCCGCAGGTGCCGACCGGGTCATGGCGGACCCGGCGAGGCGGGCGCGACGGCACGCCTCGTGCCCTACCCCATCTGGCCTGACTTTTCAAGCCTTTTTGGCTGGCAGGCTACACCCTGCGGGCGCAGGCAGCTATAAAACTAGTAGCAGCCCAAAATATCCGCTATATTTCGCTTCAAGCGCGTGCTTACCGATTAACTGTGACAAAAACGTGACCAGGAGATGTCCCCCATGAGTGCCAAAGAAAATGCCGCCGTCGGCCAACTTTTTGAACTGCTTGAAGCGCGCTACGCCTTGCGCGTGTTGTGGGCACTCAAGGATGGCCACCCGCAGACTTTCCGTCTGCTGCAAGACAGCATTGGCAGCATCACACCGAACACATTGAACACCCGCATCAAGGAACTGCGCGCAGCCGGCCTGATGGGCCACGGCAGCGAAGGCTACACCGTCACGGCCATGGGCACCGATCTGCTCAAACGCCTGAACGACATGCAGGCCTTTGCCGGCAAATGGGCGGTCAGCCAGGTCAAAGCCGCCGGCATGGTCAAGAAAAAGTAAGCCTCCCCGCTTGCCCCGCACAGACAGGCCTTGCGCCTGTCTTTTCACTTGTGGCCGGCCTTCCTGCTGCCGCGCAGGCTGTCCCAGGCAAATTTTGCGGATAAAATTCGGCTCCAGCCCTTTCGCAGCCTGCGCAGATAGCTCCTTATTTCATAGCAAACAAGGACCGCCTGGCGCGGCGCCCCGACAGCGCGCGGCATTCTGTGCCAGGGAGCAATCCCTTGTCTTGAAAAGGGCTTTGCCGCCCTCAGTTAACCCACTTGTCCTTCAGAAGAACTGCATCCGACCCATGTCCGACAACACCCAACCCGAACAAAACCAAGACCTCAGCGGCGAGGCCAGCCCGGAAGAGCTGGAAGCCGCCCAGGCCGCCAACGAAGCCGATGCGCTGAGTGCGGCCCAGGCCGAAGTGGCTGTGCTGCAGGCCAAAAACATCGAACTGGCCGACAGCTACCTGCGCGCCAAGGCCGAGGTTGAAAACGCCCGCCGGCGCGCCGATGACGAAGTTGCCAAGGCCCGCAAATTTGCCGTCGAAAGTTTTGCCGAAAGCCTGCTGCCCGTCACCGACAGCCTGGAAGCCGGGCTGCTGCAGCCCGATGCCACCGCCGCACAGATCCGCGAAGGCACCGAGGCCACGCTCAAGCAGCTCAAGAGCGCGCTGGAGCGCAACAAGGTGGTGGAGATCAACCCCAGCGCCGGCGCCAGGTTCGATCCGCACCAGCACCAGGCCATCAGCATGGTGCCGCTGCCGCCCGAGTCCACCCAGGAGGCCAACACCGTGGTTGGCGTGCTGCAAAAAGGCTACCTGATTGCCGACCGCGTGTTGCGGCCCGCGCTGGTCACCGTGGCGGCGCCCAAATAAATGGGCAGATTGACGATGTCGCACTTGAAACATCGAAAGTTATCCACAAGTCATCAACATGGTCTGCGGACCAGCGGCTGAAATCCTCGGCCACCCCGTATTCAAACAGTCAACCAAGAAAATCTAGGAGTTCATCATGGGAAGAATCATCGGCATCGATCTGGGCACCACCAACAGCTGCGTCGCTGTGATGGAGGGCAATGTGCCCCGCGTCATCGAAAACTCGGAAGGCGCACGCACCACACCGTCGGTCGTGGCTTACCTGGAAAACGGTGAGGTGCTGGTCGGCGCATCGGCCAAGCGCCAGGCCGTGACCAACCCCAAGAACACGCTGTACGCGGTCAAGCGCCTGATCGGCCGCAAGTTCACCGAAAAAGAAGTGCAGAAAGACATCGACCTGATGCCTTACAAGATCGTGGCGGCCGACAACGGCGACGCCTGGGTCGAGGTGCACGGCAAGAAAATGTCGCCACAACAGGTCAGCGCCGACATCCTGCGCAAGATGAAAAAAACCGCCGAAGACTACCTCGGCGAGCCGGTCACCGAAGCCGTGATCACGGTGCCTGCCTACTTCAACGACGCGCAGCGCCAGGCGACCAAAGACGCCGGCCGCATTGCCGGCCTGGACGTCAAGCGCATCATCAACGAGCCCACCGCTGCAGCCCTGGCCTTCGGCATGGACAAGCAGGAAAAAGGCGACCGCAAGATCGCGGTGTATGACCTGGGCGGCGGCACCTTCGACATCTCCATCATCGAGATTGCCGATGTCGACGGCGAAAAGCAGTTTGAAGTGCTGTCGACCAATGGCGACACCTTCCTGGGCGGCGAAGACTTCGACCAGCGCATCATCGA
>JAZKIE010000471.1:0-3327 GCA_040385025.1 Pseudomonadota bacterium
TTCGGCCAGCACTTTCTGACCGATCGCGCCATCATTGACGCCATCGTGGATGCGATTGCACCCAGGGCCGGGCAGGCCATGGTCGAAATCGGCCCCGGTCTGGCGGCGCTGACCCAACCGCTGGCTGAACGCCTGGGCAAGCTGACGGTGATTGAGCTGGACCGGGACCTGGCCCTGCAGTTGCGGGCGCATCCGCAACTGCAGGTGATCCAGGCCGATGTGCTGTCGGTCGATTTTGTCCGGCTTGCGGAGCCCTCCGGGAAAATTCGCGTCGTCGGCAACCTGCCCTACAACATTTCCACGCCCATCCTGTTTCATCTGCTGGCCGCAGTCGATGTGATCGAAGATCAGCACTTCATGCTGCAAAAGGAAGTGATCGACCGCATGGTGGCCCAGCCAGCGACCAGTGACTATGGCCGGCTCAGTGTCATGTTGCAATGGCGTTATGCCATGGAGAACGTGCTGTTTGTACCGCCGCAGAGTTTTGATCCGCCGCCCCGAGTGGACAGCGCCATTGTGCGCATGGTTCCGCGAGTTGCGCCGGCGCACCTGAACGCTGCGCTCTTGAGCGAAGTGGTGCGTGTGGCTTTCAGCCAGCGCCGCAAGTTGCTGCGTCATTCGCTGGGAAAATGGCTGGAGCAAAAGCAGCATGTCCAGCCGTTTGACCTCCAGCGTCGGGCAGAGGAAGTCCCTGTGGCCGAGTACGTCGCCCTGACCCAGGCGCTGGAAGCGGCAGGGACGCCCTGACCCGCTCCTGAAAAGCAAAAAGCCCGTCATGGACGGGCTTTTTGCTTTTCAGGAGCGCGTTACGCTGCTGCCAGCCAGTATCCCGCGTTGAACGGGCTGCTCATGCGAAGCGCCAGTGGCGACACGTCGAGCAGTTTGTCGGTCGGCATCGGTTCTTCACCGTCTGCGTTTGCTTGCTGGGCCTCATTCGCCCGATCCCCTTGGCCAATGTCTGGGGAGCGGGCTACAGAAAAGAATAGAAACATCTGAACGGTATCTTTCGATCCGCCCAGTAGTCTGCGGCATCCCGGAAGATGTCCAGCAGCTGCTCGCGCGCTTCCTTGTCGAACTTGGCGTGTGCAGGAATCTGCTCAAGCACCACGATAAAACCAGGCTGCGGGCCGGACTTGTGAACCAGGTCCGTCATGCAGTCGTAAAGCGCATCGAAATTTTTCCCAAAATGCGCGGGGAATGTGTACTGCGCCGCGATCATGTCCAGCACGTCCTGCTTGCTCTGGGCATTGCCCAGGTTGGCATACAGGAAGTGCTGATTCAATTGCGTGGCTGCGTCCTGCAAGTCCTGCACGCGGAAGGCGCGTATGGATTGCACGATGTTGGGTCTAACAGTACGAAGTGGCATGTCCATCTCCGCTTCTCTTTCTTAAGTCAAAAACTCAAAGTTGACGATCACTGCAGAATTTATTGAACAATTCTGCGAAAACTCGCGTAGTGATCATCGGTGTAATAACAAGCATCGGGCACCGTCGGCACCCAACCGCCACAAACAATGCGCCGGGCACCCCGGCTGCGTTCACCGGGGGTCTGAACGGTGTACTCGCGGTAATAACTGCGATGGTTGGCGGGAAGAATTCTTTCCCGGTTGCCAAACACCGAGCCGTCCTTGTCGTACTTGAACGGCCCGCCCTGGTAAATCTGTTTCACCATGTTGCGTCCCTGCGGCGGCAGTTCGGCCATCACGATGGTGCTGATTCCGGTATCGGAACTGGCCCTCTTGGCCTGCACCATATCGGGGCTGAACCCTGTGCCCAAAGCAGCCAGAGTGACCGCCATGACCAGTTGCCAACCAGCCCAACCTTTTCGCAACATGAAAAAAAAGTCTTTCTCGAACTGGGGTAAACGATCAAAGCTTTTTACAGCAGCCGGGTTAACCCCTAAAATTTCAAGAGACAGAGTTTGACGTATCCGGCCAGAAAATGCAAGTCCCTGCTCAAAGATTAGGCAACCCGGCTAAGGGGTTTGTAAGGCATAAGTTAGCGCTAGCTGTCAAAAACTGGCCTACCGGGAAGCGTTGGCGTCTGCCACTGTCAATGCTGTCATATTGACGATCCGGCGCACCGTGGTGCTGGCTGTCAGGATGTGCATCGGTTTGCTCGCGCCCAGCAGCACCGGGCCGATGGCGATGTTGCCGCCCGCTGCGGTTTTGAGCAGGTTGTAAGCAATATTGGCCGCATCAATATTGGGCAACACCAAAAGATTGGCCTCTCCAGCCAGGGTGCTGTTGGGCATCACCACCGCGCGAGCCGCGGCATCGAGCGCCACGTCGCCATGCATTTCTCCATCGACTTCCAGCCAGGGCGCCTGCTCACGCAGCAACTCCAGGGTCTGACGCATTTTCAGGGCGCTGGGCATCTTGGAGGTGCCGAAGTTGGAGTGCGACAGCAGGGCGGCTTTGGGCTTGATGCCGAAACGCATCATCTCCTCGGCCGCCAAGGTGGTGATCTCTGCCAGTTGCTCGGCCGTCGGATCATAGTTGACGTGGGTATCGACCAGGAAAATCTGGCGATCTGGCAGCAGTAAACCATTCATGCAGGCATACGTGCAAACGCCGGGACGTTTGCCGATGACCTGGTCCAGATAGTCCAGATGATGGGCAGTGGTGCCCCAGGTGCCGCAGATCAGGCCATCGACATCGCCTTTGTGCAGCAACATGCCGGCAATCAGGGTCAGGCGGCGGCGCATCTCGATTTTGGCGATCTGTACCGTGACGCCGCGGCGCTCCATCAGCCGGTGGTAGGTTTGCCAGAAATCGCGGTAGCGGTGGTCCTGCTCGACGTTGACAACGTCGTAATCGAGTTCTTCTTTGAGCCGCAGTCCGAACTTTTCAATGCGCTGGGCAATGATGGCCGGCCGGCCGATCAGGGTCGGGCGCGCCAGGCCTTCATCGACGACGATCTGGCAGGCGCGAAGGACGCGCTCTTCCTCGCCTTCGGCATAAGCCACGCGCTTCTTGCTGGCCTTTTTGGCGGCTGCAAAAATCGGCTTCATGGTGGTGCCCGATGCGTAGACAAAGCTCTGGAGCTTGTCGCGGTAGGCGTCCATGTCGGCAATGGGACGCAGCGCAACACCGCTGTCAACGGCAGCCTGCGCCACCGCCGACGCAATTTTGATCATCAGGCGTGGATCAAAGGGCTTGGGGATCAGGTAGTCGGGGCCAAATGCGAGTTGTGCGCCCATGTAAGCGGCGGCAACCACCTCGCTTTGCTCGGCCTGGGCCAGTTCGGCGATGGCGTGTACTGCGGCAATTTCCATCTCGATGGTGATGGTGGAAGCGCCCGCATCCAGCGCCCCCCTGAAGATGTA
>JAZKIE010000472.1:0-1254 GCA_040385025.1 Pseudomonadota bacterium
TTGCCCGAAAAAGCGCCTGCGAAGTAAAGAACATTTACAAGACGGAGCCATAACTTCACGCGATGGCCCGAACTCCACAGAACAAGCACAGTCCAACATCTGTTCGCCCAGCCAGCCGCACGCATCGTGAGGCCACGCTGGCGGGCATTTGTTCCGACCTGAAAGGAAACCATGAACCGTCGAATTTTTAGCCATGTTGTTGGCGCCTCCCTCGCTTTGGCCCTGCTGGCTGCGGGACCTGCCGTGCGCGCCGCTGACGAGGCGCCCGACGCCCTGATCAAGCGCACCTCCACCGAGGTGCTTGATGCCATCAAGGCCGACAAGGCCATCCAGGGCGGCGATGTCGGAAAAATCATCGCGCTGGTGGACGGTAAAGTCATGCCCCACGTCAATTTCACGCGCATGACAGCCGCCGCCGTGGGCCGGAACTGGCGCCAGGCAACGCCCGAGCAGCAAAAACGCCTGCAGGATGAGTTCAAGACCCTGCTGGTACGCACCTATTCCGGCGCATTGGCCCAGGTCAAGGACCAGACCGTGAGTGTCAAACCCCTGCGCGCTGCGGCGGCCGACACCGAGGTGCAGGTGCGTACCGAGGTCATCGGCCGGGGCGACCCGATCCAGCTCGACTACCGGATGGAAAAGACCGCCACCGGCTGGAAAATTTATGACCTCAACGTGCTGGGCATCTGGCTGGTGGAGACCTACCGCACCCAGTTTGCACAGGAAATCTCCGCCAAGGGCGTCGATGGCCTGATCGCTGCGCTGGCCCAGCGCAACCAGTCCAACACGGGTAAAAAGCCCTGATCTGGTGGCTGCGGTGCTGACCCTTCCTGCCCACCTGAGGCACGACCTTGCCACGTCGTCGGTGCGCGCACTGGGCGCCATGCAGGCGGGCGAGACCGGCGCCCAGGTCGTTGCGGACGCCAGTGCGCTGCAGGATTTTGATTCTTCCGCGCTGGCCGTCTTGCTGGCCTGCCGTCGCCAGGCGCTGGCCAACGGCAAGACGTTTTCGGTGCAGGGGCTGCCCGAACGTCTGCGCCGCCTGGCCGGTCTTTACGGCGTCGAAGCGCTGCTTCCAGCCGCCTGAGGGGCTTGTTCAGGCTGCGCCAATGCCCTTTTCCGGGCCAGGCGCGGCGAAGAAGCCGGCTTGCGCCTTAAAATAGCTGGCTCATGCCAGCCATCTCCTTCCAGTCTGTCTCCAAAAATTACCCCAGCACAAACACCCGCTCCGGCCCTGGGCTCAGGGCGCTGGAC
>JAZKIE010000472.1:1354-4831 GCA_040385025.1 Pseudomonadota bacterium
GAAGCACTGCGCATCCAGTCCGGCTATTTCGGCGTGAAAAAAAATGACGACTGGATCGATGAACTGCTGGCCAGTCTGGGCCTGACCGACAAGGCTGGCGCCAACATGCGCCAGCTTTCGGGCGGTATGAAACGCCGCATGCTGGTCGCGCAGGCGCTGGTGCACAAACCGCAGGTCATCGTGCTCGACGAGCCAACCGCAGGCGTCGATGTCGAACTGCGTCAGACCCTGTGGCAATTCATCGCCAAACTCAACAAGCAGGGCAGCACCGTGTTGCTCACCACACATTACCTGGAAGAAGCTGAAGCCTTGTGCAGCCGCATTGCCATGCTCAAGCAAGGCCGTGTGGTGGCGCTGGCGCAAACGTCCGAGTTGCTCAAGTCCGCGTCCTCGAACGTGCTGCGTTTCAAGATTGACAGCGAATTGCCGAAAGCGCTGGCCGACAAGGCGCGTATCACCGGCCGCATCGTGCAACTGCCCGCGCACAATGCCAATGAGATCGAGCACTACCTGAGCGCCATCCGCGAGGCCGGTCTGGTGGCCGAGGATGTCGAGATCCGCAAGGCCGACCTGGAAGACGTGTTTCTGGAAGTGATGGCAGAAAAGGTCGGGGTGGCGGCATGACCGGTTGGCAGACGCTGTTCTACAAGGAAGTCATGCGCTTCTGGAAGGTCGGCTTCCAGACGGTGGGTGCGCCCATACTCACAGCCGTCATGTACATGCTGATCTTTGGCCATGTGTTGCAGGACCAGGTCAAGGTCTACGGCACGGTCAGCTATACCGCCTTCCTGGTGCCCGGCCTGGTGATGATGAGCGTGTTGCAAAACGCTTTTGCCAACACTTCATCCTCGCTGATCCAGAGCAAAATCATGGGCAGCTTGGTGTTTGTGCTGCTCACACCGCTGTCGCACTGGGCCTGGTTTTGCGCTTATGTGGGCTCGTCCATCGTGCGCGGGCTGGCCGTGGGCCTGGGGGTGTTTCTGGTGACGGTTTATTTTGGCCGGCCGGGTTTTGTCGCGCCGCTGTGGATCATCGTGTTTGCGCTATTGGGCGCCGGTTTGCTGGGTGCCTTGGGCTTGATCGCAGGGTTGTGGTCGGAAAAGTTCGACCAGATGGCAGTGTTCCAGAACTTTGTCATCATGCCCATGACCTTTCTGAGTGGCGTGTTTTACTCCATCCATTCGCTGCCGCCGTTCTGGCAGACCGTCAGCCACCTGAACCCGTTTTTCTACATGATCGACGGTTTTCGTTACGGGTTTTTTGGTGTCAGCGATGTCTCGCCCTGGTTGAGCCTGGCCATCGTAGGCACGGCCTGGCTGGTGGTCAGCGGCATTGCGATCAACCTCCTGCGCATTGGCTACAAAATAAGACACTAAACATGACCAGCGAAGAACTTCAAGCCATCATTGCCGCGGGCCTGCCCTGTGAGCACATTGAACTCACCGGCGACGGTCGGCACTGGTATGCCACCGTCGTCTCCAGCGCCTTCGAGGGCCAGCGCCTGATCCAGCGCCACCAGCGGGTGTATGCCACGCTGGGCGGGCGCATGCAAACCGACGAGGTGCATGCGCTGTCGATGAAAACCTACACGCCCGCCGAATGGGCCAACCACCCCGCAGAATAAAAACATGGACAAATTACTCATCAAGGGCGGCAAAACGCTGGCCGGCACCGTCGATATCTCCGGTGCCAAAAATGCGGCCCTGCCCGAGCTGTGCGCAGCGCTGCTGACGGCCGAGCCGGTGACGCTGGAAAATGTACCGCGCCTGCAGGACGTGGCGACCATGCTCAAGCTGATACGCAACATGGGTGTGACGGCCGAGCGTGTTGAGGGCAGTGCGGGTGCCGTGCTGATCAACGCCGGCGGCCTGAGCTCACCGGAGGCGCCGTATGAACTGGTCAAGACCATGCGCGCTTCGGTGCTGGCGCTGGGTCCGCTGCTGGCGCGTTTCGGCGAGGCCACGGTGTCGCTGCCCGGCGGCTGCGCCATCGGCTCGCGGCCGGTGGACCAGCACATCAAGGGCATGCAGGCCATGGGCGCCGAGATTGTGGTTGAACACGGCTACATGATTGCCAAACTGCCCGCCGGACAAAAGCGGCTCAAAGGCTGCAGCATCACCACCGACATGGTCACCGTTACCGGCACCGAGAACTTCATGATGGCCGCCAGCCTGGCCGAGGGTGAAACCATTCTCGAAAACGCCGCGCAGGAGCCGGAGATCGGCGACCTGGCTGAGATGCTGATCAAGATGGGCGCGAAGATCGAAGGCCACGGGACCAGCCGCATCCGCATCCAGGGTGTGGAGCGCCTGCACGGCTGCACGCACCAGGTGGTGGCCGACCGCATCGAGACCGGCACTTTTCTGTGCGCCGTTGCGGCGGCCGGCGGCGACGTGGTGCTGCGCCATGGCCGCGCCGACCACCTGGACGCGGTGATCGAATTGCTGCGTGCTGCCGGGGCTGTGATCACCGCTGGTGACGGTTTCATCCGCGTGCAGGCTTCGGGCCGCATGCAGGCGCAGTCTTTCCGCACCACCGAATACCCGGGCTTTCCGACCGACATGCAGGCGCAGTTCATGGCGCTCAACGCGATTGCCGAGGGCCCCAGCAAGGTCACGGAAACCATTTTTGAGAACCGTTTCATGCACGTCAACGAGATGGTTCGGCTGGGCGCCAATATCCAGATTGATGGCAAGTTTGCCATCATCGAAGGTGTGGAGAAACTCTCGGGCGCGACCGTGATGGCGACCGACCTGCGCGCGTCGGCCAGCCTGGTGATTGCCGGCCTGGTGGCCGAAGGCGAGACCCTGATTGACCGCATCTACCACCTGGACCGTGGCTACGACCAGATGGAAGCCAAACTGCGCGGCATTGGCGCGGACATCGAGAGAATCAAGTCATGATCACCCTCGTTAATCAGGAGTCGCAATCGTGATTACGCTCGCTCTGTCCAAAGGCCGCATCTTCGACGAGACCCTGCCGCTGCTCAAGGCCGCTGGCATCGAAGTGCTGGAGGATCCTGAGAAGTCCCGCAAGCTGATCATAGGCACCAACCGTGCCGATGTGCGCGTGGTGCTGGTGCGCGCCACCGACGTGCCAACCTATGTGCAGTACGGCGGCGCCGACATTGGCGTGACCGGCAAGGACACGCTGATCGAACATGGCGGCCAGGGCCTGTACCAGCCGCTGGACCTGCAGATTGCCCAATGCCGCATGAGTGTCGCCGTGCGCGACGGTTTCGACTACGAAGCCGCCGTGAAGCAGGGCTCGCGTCTGAAGGTGGCGACCAAGTTCGTCAGCATCGCGCGTGATTTTTTCGCCACCAAGGGCGTGCACGTGGACCTGATCAAGCTCTACGGCAGCATGGAGCTGGCGCCGCTGACCGGCCTGGCCGACGCCATCGTCGATCTGGTCAGCAGCGGCAACACGCTCAAGGCCAACCACCTGGTCGAGGTCGAACGCATCATGGACATCAGC
>JAZKIE010000473.1:0-4438 GCA_040385025.1 Pseudomonadota bacterium
TTGGTTCGAGTCCAATCGCGCCTACCAATTTCCTTGATTTTTTTCCTGATCGCTGTGGTCTCCACAACGCACACAGGGTAAACCAAGGGGATTATTGGTATGCATGCTTCCTAGAATGCAAATCAGACCTGTGCACCAGCACGGGCAGCCATCCCAGGAGTTCGCGCAGTGCCAAAAAGCAAGCCCACCAGTTCGTCAAAAAACCAGGCCACCCAGCCGGGGCCTTCGTCGGGCAATGCCGCGGCCGGTAACAGCAAGGTCGCCAAACCGCGCATCATCAAGAAATACCCGAACCGCCGCCTCTACGACACCGATACCTCGACCTACATCACGCTGGCCGATGTCAAGCAACTGGTGATGGACACGGCTGATTTTGTGGTGCGTGATGCCAAGACCGGTGAAGACCTGACCCGCAGCATCATGCTGCAGATCATTCTGGAAGAAGAGACCGGTGGTGCGCCCATGTTCACCGAGGCGGTGCTGGGCAACATCATCCGTTTTTATGGCAACGCGATGCAGAGCTTCATGGGAAGTTACCTCGAAAAAAATGTCCAGTCCTTCATGGACCTGCAGGTCAAGATGTCCGAGCAGTCCAAGGGGCTGACGCCTGAGTTGTGGGCGCAGTTCATCAACTCGCAATCGCCGATGATGCAAGGCATGATGGGCAGTTATGTCGAGCAGTCCAAAACCGTGTTCACGCAGATGCAGGAACAGATGCAAAAGCAAAGCGAACAAATGCTGGCTGCCCTCGGCATGAAGCGCTGACAGCGCCTTGAAGGTGCTTTCCGGCGCCACCGGTGCGTGACAGCCGGCTCTGAGACAATAGGGGCATGAGCTCCGTCCTTTCTCCCGCACCCTCCATCTCCTCGAACAAGGCCCCGCGCGTCGGGTTTGTCAGCCTCGGCTGCCCCAAGGCCCTGACCGATTCGGAATTGATCCTCACACAATTGAATGCCGAGGGATACCAGACCTCCAAAACCTTTGAGGGCGCCGATCTGGTGATCGTCAACACCTGCGGCTTCATCGACGACGCGGTCAAGGAGAGCCTGGACACCATCGGTGAAGCGCTGGCCGAAAACGGCCGGGTGATTGTCACCGGTTGCCTGGGCGCCAAGGCTGGCGAGGGCGGCGGCAACCTGGTGCGGCAGATGCACCCCAGCGTGCTGGCCGTGACCGGGCCGCACGCCACCCAGGAGGTGATGGACGCCGTGCACCTGAACCTGCCCAAGCCGCATGACCCGTTTGTGGACCTGGTGCCCAATTCCTTCGGCATCGCCGGCATCAAGCTGACGCCGCGCCACTATGCTTATCTGAAGATCAGCGAAGGTTGCAACCACCGCTGCACCTTTTGCATCATTCCCTCGATGCGCGGCGACCTGGTGTCACGGCCGATTGGTGATGTGCTGAGCGAGGCCCGCGCGTTGTTTGAGGGCGGCGTCAGGGAGCTGCTGGTGATCAGCCAGGACACCTCTGCCTATGGCGTGGACGTCAAGTACCGGACCGGTTTCTGGGACGGCAAGCCGGTCAAGACGCGCATGCTCGAACTGGTTCAGACACTCGCAGAGATTGCCGAGCCTTATGGCGCCTGGGTGCGGCTGCATTATGTCTATCCCTACCCCAGTGTGGATGAAGTGATTCCGCTGATGGCCAGCGGCATGGTGCTTCCTTACCTGGACGTGCCGCTTCAGCACAGCCACCCTGATGTGCTCAAACGCATGAAACGTCCAGCCAGCGGCGAGAAGAACCTGGAGCGTATTGCGCGCTGGCGCGAAATGTGTCCCGAGATTGTGATCCGCAGCACCTTCATCGCCGGTTTTCCTGGCGAGACCGAGGCGGAGTTCGAACACCTGCTCGATTTCATGCGCGAGGCGAAGATAGACCGGGCCGGCTGTTTTGCCTACAGCCCTGTCGATGGCGCCACGGCCAATGCGCTGCCTGGCATGCTTCCGATGGAGGTGCGCGAGGAGCGCCGGGCGCGTTTCATGGCAGTGGCCGAGGCAGTCTCCAGCCAGAAGCTGCAGCAACGTGTGGGGGCCACCATGCAGGTGCTGGTGGACTCGGCGCCAGGCATGGGCAAGAAAGGCGGCGTGGGCCGCAGCTATGCCGATGCGCCCGAGATTGACGGCGTGGTGAAGCTGCTGCCGCCCGAAAAAATCAGCAAGACGCTGAAGGTCGGAAAATTCACGAAGGCCAGGATTGTTGGCACCCAGGGCCATGACCTGGTGGCTGTGCCCGTCTGAGGTGACAGGCACAAGCGGCGCATGGACAGCCTCGCAGGGCATGAAAAACAAAAAGGCCACTGGATTGGCAGCGGCCTTTTTTGATCCAGCTTTCGCTGGTTTTGATGTATCTGGTGCCCGGGAGAGAACTCGAATCTCCACATCTTGCGATACACGGACCTGAACCGTGCGCGTCTACCAATTCCGCCACCCGGGCACAGCCAGCAGTGTACCATTACAGAATGGATTTTCCGGGGCAGACCTCAAAAAATTTCACCCATATTGCAGCCGTTTTGGCAGCACCCACATAAGACAGAAGCAGACCGGCAACGGGCGCGGTTTTTGCTGACTTCCGACAACCAACCATCTCAAGAAAAGAGATCACTTATCAAAACAACTACACAAAGTACCGGCCAGGGCGCCGGGCTGCTTGCCGAATTTGAAGGCACCGTTTCGGGCCACCGTGATGGCCACGGTTTTGTACAGCGCGATGACGGCGAGGCCGACATCTATTTGCCGCCCAACGAAATGCGCGCCGTGCTGCACAAGGACCGCGTCAAGGCGCGCATCGTGCGGCATGACCGCAAGAACCGTCCTGAAGGCCGCGTCACGGAAATCATCGAACGGTCGTCCAACCCCATCATCGGCCGGCTGCTGCAGGAAAGCGGGGTGTGGCTGGTGGCGCCCGAAGACAAGCGTTACGGCCAGGACGTGCTGATTCCCAAAGGGGCGACGGGCACCGCCAAGTCGGGCCAGATCGTGGTGGTGCAGCTGACCGAGCCGCCGGCCCTGTTCGGCCAGCCGGTCGGACGCGTCAAGGAAGTGCTTGGCGAAATCGACGATCCCGGCATGGAAATTGAAATTGCGGTGCGCAAGTACGGCGTGCCGCACGAGTTCAGTGACGCGGCGCTGGCGCTGGCCCGGACCCTGCCGGACACCGTGCGACCCGCCGACAAGAAGCACCGTGTGGACATCAGCGACGTTCCGCTGGTCACCATCGACGGCGAAGATGCGCGTGACTTTGACGATGCCGTTTACTGCGAGCCCGCCAAGGTCGGCCGCGGCAAGGGCTGGCGCCTGCTGGTGGCGATTGCCGATGTGAGCCACTATGTGGAGACCGGCAGCGCGATCGATGTGGACGCCTACGACCGCGCCACCAGCGTGTATTTTCCGCGCCGCGTCATTCCCATGCTGCCGGAAAAACTCTCCAACGGCCTGTGTTCGCTCAATCCCAATGTCGAGCGCCTGTGCATGGTTTGCGACATGCTGGTCAATGCCAAGGGCGAGGTCCACGCCTACCAGTTTTACCCGGCCGTCATGTTCAGCCACGCCCGTTTCACCTACACCGAGGTCGCCGCCATTCTGGCCAATACGCGCGGTCCGGAAGCAGCGCAGCGCAAGGCCCTGGTGCCGCACCTGCTGGACCTGCACGATGTCTACCAGGCCTTGCTCAAGGAGCGCGGCGTTCGCGGCGCGGTGGACTTCGAAACCACCGAAACCCAGATCGTCTGTGATGACGCCGGTCGCATCGAGAAAATCGTGCCGCGCACGCGCAACGTCGCGCATCGTTTGATCGAGGAAGCCATGCTGGCCGCCAACGTGTGTTCGGCCGACTATATTTCGCAGAGCAAACATGTCGGCCTGTTTCGCGTGCACGAGGGCCCGACGCCCGAGAAAAAGGACATGCTGCGCAATTACCTCAAGGCCATCGGCCTGGGGATGACGATCAGCGACGATCCGAGCCCCGGCGAGTTCCAGCAGATTGCCGTGGCCACCAAAGACAGGCCGGACGCGCAGCAAATTCACTCGATGCTGCTGCGCTCCATGCAGCAGGCGATTTACACGCCGATGAACAACGGCCACTTCGGTCTGGCCTATGAGGCCTACACCCACTTCACCAGCCCGATCCGGCGTTATCCCGACCTGCTGGTGCACCGTGTCATCAAGGCCATCCTGAATCAGAAGACTTACCAGTTGCCGACCTTGCCCACGCCTGGCGAGGCCGAGGCCAAGCTGTCCAAGCGGCTGGCATCGCGCGTCAGCGACCCGACGCAAAAGCCCAAAAAATTCAGTGTGGACCAGCTGGCCTGGCTGGCCGCAGGGCTGCATTGCAGCGCCAACGAGCGCCGCGCCGACGAGGCCAGCCGCGACGTGGAAGCCTGGCTCAAGTGCAAATACATGCGCGAGCATCTGGGCGAGGAGTTCGGCGGTGTGGTCAC